>JANXWR010000525.1 GCA_025351025.1 Burkholderiales bacterium
GTCGAGGAAGTGTTCGAGATCGTGAAGGACCTGAACCAGAAGGAAGGCGTGACCTTTCTCCTGGCCGAGCAGAACACCAACATGGCGCTGCGCTACGCCGACTACGGCTACATCCTGGAAAGCGGCCGCGTCGTCATGGACGGCGCGGCGGCGATGTTGCGCGAGAACGAGGACGTGCGCGAGTTCTACCTCGGCACCGGGGCGGCCTCGGGCGAACGCAAAAGCTACCGCGACGTGAAGAGCTACAAGCGCCGCAAACGCTGGCTCTCCTGAAGGAGACGAGATGGCACGCGCCGACGCCGAAGCCCTGAAGACGCTCGCGCCCTTGCTGCGCCAGCTGCGCGAGATCAAGGGTGTGAAGGAGAAGACGCCCGGCATCTTCTATGGCCGCAACGACGCCTTCATCCACTTTCACGACGAGGCAGGCGTGCTGTTCGCCGACCTCAAGAAGGCCGGCGGCGCCGGCTTCGACCGCTATCCGCTGGCGACGCCGGCCGAGCAGCGCAAGCTCCTCGACGACGCCAAGCTGCGCGCGCGTCGCTTCGACGACGAATGAGCGCATCGAACCCGAACCCTGACCGTGACTGAATTCTTCGACGCGCTCGAGACGCGCGACCCCGCCGCGCGTGAAGCCGCCCTGTTCGCGAGCCTGGCCATGCAGATCGCCCACGCGCAGCGGCATGCACCTGCGTTTGCCGAGCGCTTCGCCGGTATCGATGCCGCATCGATCGGCTCGCGCGCCGCGCTCGCCACTTTGCCGGTGCTGCGCAAGCACGAGTTGCTCGAGCAGCAGAAGGCGCGAGCCGGCGACGCGTTCGGCGGCTTCGCGGCGATCGGCTGGGGCCGCGAGCGTGAGCCCGCCCGGCGCGCCGCGCGCGTGTTCTCCTCGCCCGGCCCGATTCACGAGCCCGACAGCCGGCGCCCCGACTATTGGCGCATGGGACGCGCCCTCTTCGCGGCCGGCTTCCGCGGCGGCGATCTGGCGCACAACAGCTTCAGCTATCACTTCACGCCGGCCGGCGCGATGATGGAAAGCGGCGCCGCCGCCGTCGGCTGCACCGTCTTTCCGGCGGGCACCGGCCAGACCGAGCAGCAGGTGCAGGCCATGGCGACGCTGCGGCCGAACGGCTACATCGGCACGCCGAGCTTTTTGCGCATCGTCCTCGAGAAGGCCGACGAGCTGAGCGTGGCTCTGCCGTTCCTGGTCAAGGCATCGGTCGGCGGCGAAGCGTTTCCGCTGGCCTTGCGCGAATGGTTGCGCGAGCGCGGCATCGTCGGCTATCAGAGCTACGGCACCGCCGATCTCGGCCTCGTCGCCTACGAGACCGAGGCGCGCGAAGGCCTGGTCGTCGACGAAGGCGTGATCGTCGAGATCGTGCGCCCCGGCACCGGCGATCCGGTGACCGAGGGCGAGGTCGGCGAGCTCGTCGTCACGACCCTGAATCCCGACTATCCGTTGATTCGCTTCGGCACCGGCGACCTCTCGGCTGTGCTGCCCGGCGCCTGTCCGACCGGCCGCACCAACCAGCGCATTCGCGGCTGGCTCGGCCGTGCCGACCAGTCGGCCAAGGTGCGCGGCATGTTCGTGCATCCGCCGCAGGTGGCCGAGATCGCGCGCCGCCATCCGGAGATCCGGCGCGCCCGCCTCGTCGTCAGCGGCGAGCGTGCCGACGACCACATGAGCCTCGAGATCGAGATCGAGGGCGCGGCACCCGAAGGCCTGACCGGGCGCATTACCGAGACGATCCGCGACATCACCAAGCTGCGCGGCACGGTGGCGATCCGCGCTCCGGGCAGTCTGCCCAACGACGGCAAGGTGATCGAGGACACGCGTCGCTACGACTGAGCGTGGCGCCGCGACGGCGCGACGACGCTAGCTTTCGACCTTGACGTCGGCGTCCTTCACGACCTTCGCCCACTTGACGATCTCGGTGTGGATGAAGGTCGCGAACTTCTCGCTCGAGCCGCCGCCGTCTTCGGCACCGTAGGTGTCCATCTTCTCCTGGACGTCGGGCAAGGCCAGCACGAGGTTCGTGTCCTGGTTGATCTTCTGCGCGATCACCGGCGACAGCCCTTTCGGCGCGGCCAGGCCGTACCAGGTCGTCGCCTCGAAGCCTTCGAAGCCCTGCTCCTGCATCGTCGGCACGGTCGGGTGGCCCTTGGCGCGCTTGGTGCGCGTCTGCGCGACGGCGATGACGCGACCGCTCTTCACATGCGGCGTCGCCGCGGTCATGGTCTCGAAGCTGTACTGGATCTGCCCGCCGATCAGGTCCTGCAGCAGCGGCCCGCTGCCCTTGTAGGGAACGTGCAGCGCATCGACCTTGGCCTGCAGCTTGAACATCTCGAGCGCCAAGTGCTGCGCCGAGCCGGAACCGGCAGAGCCGAAGCTCACCGCACCGGGCTGCGCCTTGCAGAGCGCGACGATGTCCTTCACCGTTTTGGCCTGCTGCGCCGGGTTGGCGATGAGCAGGTTGGGCGTGACGCCGACCAGGACGATCGGCACGAAGTCGCGCTCGGCGTTGTAGCGCAGCTTGGGCTGCAGGCTGGGCGCCAGGGCGTGGCTGTTGATGTGCGCCATCATCAGCACGCTTCCGTCGCCCGGTTGCTGGGCGACGTAGTCGGCGGCGAGCACGCCGGCGACGCCGGCCCGGGTCTCGACGATGACCTGCTGGCCCCAGATGATGCTCAGCTTCTGACCAATGACGCGGGCCAGCGCGTCGGTGCCGCCGCCGGGCGGAAAGCCGACGATGAGGCGCACCGGGCCGCTCGGCCAGGCCTGCGCCCGAAGCGCAGGAATGCCGAGCACGGCGGCAGCCGCGGTGCCAGCCTGGAGTACGAGACGTCGTTGCATGGTCGAGGCTCCGAAAGAGGGAGTGCGCAGCTCAGGCCGCCTTCAATGGCGCTCGCTGCGGATGCGAGGCGAAGAAATCCATTGCCAACTGCACGCCGCTGCCGGCCAGGGCGATGCCGGCGAGCTTCAACCCCATCTCGACGCCGGCGAGCGCCGCCACGAGCGTCAGGTCGTTGCTGTCGCCGAGGTGGCCAATGCGAAACATGCGGCCCTTGACCTTGCCGAGGCCGGCGCCCAGCGAGAGATCGAAGCGCTCGTGAATGAGCTTGCGCAGCGCGTCGGCATCGACGCCCACGGGCGTGATCACGCCGGTCAGGAGCGGCGAACAGGCAGCGGCGTCGGCGCACTGGATCGGCAAGCCCCACGCGCGCACGGCGCCGCGCACCGCCTCGCCCCAGCGCTGATGCCGCGCGAACACGGTCTCGAGACCTTGCTCGAAGATCATGTCGATCGATTCGGCCAGGCCGTAGAGCAGGTTCGTGTTCGGCGTCGACGACCAGTAGCCGCCTTTGTTCATCTCGAGGATCTCGTCCCAGGCCCAGTAGGCCTTGGGCAGCTTCGCCGACTTGCTGGCCTCGATCGCCTTCGGCGAGAGCGCGTTGAAAGAAATGCCGGGCGGCAACATCAGGCCTTTTTGCGAGCCGCCCATCGCCACGTCGACGCCCCACTCGTCGTGCCGGTAGTCGGCGCAGCCCAGGCCGGAGATCGTGTCCACCAGAAGCAGCGCCGGATGGCCGGCCGCATCGATGGCGCGCCGCACCGGGGCGATGTCGGAGATGACACCGGTCGAGGTCTCGCTGTGCACGACGCAGACGGCGCGGATCGCGTGCGCTCGGTCCTCGCGTAAGCGCGCCTCGATCAGCTCGGGCTGGGCGGCACGCCGCCACGACCACGGCAGGCCGGTCGATGCATCGGTGCCGGGCACGCTCAGGAATTCGGGCTGCAGGCCGAGTCGCACCGCGATGCGATGCCACAAGGACGCGAAGTGGCCGGTCTCGAACATGAGCACCGCATCGCCGGGGCTCATGAGGTTGACCAGCGCCGCCTCCCACGCGCCGGTGCCCGAGGCCGGGTAGATGACGACCGGGTGCCGGGTCTGGAAGACACGCTGGATGCCCGAAAGAACGCGCTTGCCGAGCACCGCGAACTCGGGCCCGCGATGGTCGATCGTCGGCCGGCCGATGGCGTGCAGGATCCGGTCCGGCACCGGACTCGGCCCGGGAATCTGCAGGAAGTGACGGCCGCTGGGGTGCTGGTCGAGCGCGATCATGAAAGCTCCGTTCGGCTGCCAGTCTTGCATGCGACAAAGCCTTGTCAAGCCGCACTTGCTCCATGCGCCGGCGCGGCCGACGAAACGCCGTTTGCCTTCAGAATCCAGCGTCATGGCCTCGACATGAACGCGCCGCTGCCGACCGTCGTCACGCGCGACAGCGCTCGGCGCGCCGCCGAAACGATCGCCCGCCTCGGCGGGCCCGAAGCCGCTCGTCTCGCGCATCGCCTGGCTACCAGCACCCAAGGCGAGGTGCTGTTCGACACGGCCTCGCGCGGCCGCTACGCCACCGACGCCTCGATCTCCCCGGTGATGCCGATCGGCGTGTTCGTGCCGCGCACCCAGGACGACGTCGCCGCGGCCATCACCATCGCGCGCGAGCTCGAAACACCGCTGCTGTCGCGCGGTGCCGGCACCTCGCAGTGCGGCCAGACGACCGGCGCCGCGCTCGTCGTCGATTCGAGCAAGCACCTGCGCAGGCTGCTCGCGTTCGACAAGGCGGCGATGACCGCCGAGGTCGAGCCCGGCCTCGTGCTCGACGCGCTCAATGCCGAGCTCAAGCCGCACGGGCTCTGGTTTCCTGTCGACGTTTCGACCAGCGCGCAGGCGACGATCGGCGGCATGGCCGGCAACAACTCGTGCGGCTCGCGCTCGATCGCCTACGGCAACATGGTGCACAACGTGCTCGGCATCGATGCCTGGCTGAGCGACGGCGGCAGCGTGTCGTTCGGCCCAGTCGCCGGCCTCGGCGCGAAGGAGCGCACGATCGCCGACTTCGTGCGCGATCTCGCGGCCGAGCAGCGCGCCGAGATCGAGACGCGCTGGCCGAAGGCGATGCGCCGCGTCGGCGGCTACAACCTCGACATCTTCGAGCCGCAGAGCCAGCGCCCGTATACCGCCGACGGCAGCGTCAACCTCGCTCACCTGCTGGTCGGCAGCGAGGGCACGCTCGCCGTCTACAAGAGCCTGAAGCTGCAACTGGCGCCACTGCCGCGCAACAAGGTGCTGGGCGTCGTCAACTTTCCGACCTTTCGCGCCGCGATGTCGGCGGCCCAGCACCTGGTGACGCTGCGGCCGACGGCGGTCGAGCTGGTCGACCGCACGATGATCGAGCTGGCGCGCGCCAACCCGACGTTTCGGCCGACGATCGAGGCGGCGCTGATCGGCGCGCCGGCGGCGATCCTGCTCGTCGAGTTCTCGGGCGAGGATCGCGGTGCGTTGCTGCGCCAGTTGAAAGCCTTGATCGAGCTGGTCGCCGACCTCGGCCTGCCCGATGCCGTCGTCGCCATGCCCGAAGAAGCACCGCAGAAAGCGCTCTGGGAGGTGCGCAAGGCTGGCCTCAACATCATGATGAGCTTGAAGGGCGACGGCAAGCCGGTCAGCTTCATCGAGGACTGCGCCGTGCCGCTCGAGCACCTGGCCGACTACACCGACGCGCTGACCGAGGTCTTCACGCGCCACGGCACGCGCGGCACCTGGTACGCGCACGCGTCGGTCGGCACCCTGCACGTGCGGCCCATCCTCGACATGCGGCGCGACGGCGCGGCGAAGATGCGCGCCATCGCCGAAGAAGCGAGCGAGCTCGTGCGCAAGTTCAAGGGCGCGTACAGCGGCGAGCACGGCGATGGCCTGTGTCGCGGCGAGTGGATCGCCTGGCAGTTCGGGCCGAAGATCGACGACGCGTTTCGCGCCATCAAGCAGCACCTCGACCCGATCGACCTGCTCGCGCCGAAGCGCATCGTCGATCCGCCGAAGATGGACGACGCGAGCCTGTTCCGCTACGCGCCCGGCTACCGGACGATCGCGCTCAAGCCCGTGCTGGACTGGTCGGCCTGGAACGTGCAGAACGACCCGACGACGGAAACGACGACGGCGCCGGGCAGCGGCGGCGACCCGGCCCTCGGCCTCGCCAAGGCGGTCGAGATGTGCAACAACAACGGCCACTGCCGCAAGTTCGACGCCGGCACGATGTGCCCGAGCTTTCGCGTCACGCGCGACGAGCAGCACCTGACGCGCGGACGGGCCAATACCTTGCGCCTGGCGTTGTCGGGGCAGCTCGACGCGGGCGACGACGACGCGCCGCTGGCGAGCGATGCCGTGCACGACGCTCTCGACCTCTGCGTTGGCTGCAAGGGCTGCAAGCGCGACTGCCCGACCGGCGTCGACATGGCGCGCATGAAGATCGAGGCGACCGCGCAACGCCAGTCGCGCCATGGCTACACGCTGCGCGATCGCTGCATCGCCGCGCTGCCGGACCTGGCCCGCGTCGCGAGCCGGATCGCGTGGCTGGCCAATCTGCGCAACCGGGTGGGCCTGCTTGCACGCCTGTCGGAACGCTGGCTCGGCCTGTCGGCGCGACGCTCGCTGCCGCGCTGGCGCGGCGATACCTTCTGGCAGGTCGCGCCGACGCTCGGGCTGGCCAGCCGCGAGGCGACGTTCGCGGCGGTGAAGGCCGCGGTCCTCTTCGTCGACACCTTCAACGCCAGCTTCGAGACGGAGAACGCTGTCGCCGCGGTGCGCGTGCTGCAGGCTGCGGGCTACGCCGTTCACGTCGCGGAACAGCCGGGTGCGGCGCTCTGCTGCGGCCGCACCTGGCTCACCACCGGCATGCCGGAACGAGCGCGGACTAAGGCCGCGCAGCTGCTCGCCGCCTTCTTGCCGTTTGCCGAACGCGGCATCGCCATCGTCGGACTCGAGCCTTCGTGCCTCTTGACCCTGCGCGACGAAATGCTCGTGATGGGGTTGGGCGACGCGGCCACGAAGGTCGGCGCGAACGCGCTGCTGTTCGAGGAGTTCATCGTGCGCGAGATGCGTGCTAGTCGCTTCTCGCTCGATCTGAGGCCCGCCGGAAAGCCGATCCTCGTGCATGGTCATTGCCACCAGAAGGCGTTCGGCGCGATGCCGCAGGTGCTCGAGGTCCTGCGCCTCATTCCCGGTGCCGAGCCGACCCTCATCGAGAGCTCGTGCTGCGGCATGGCGGGCAGCTTTGGCTACGAAGCCGAGCACTTCGAGATCTCGATGGCGATGGCCGAGCTGAGCCTGCTGCCGGCCGTGCGCAAGGCGCCGGAATCGTTGATCGTCGCCGATGGAACGAGCTGTAGACACCAGATCGCCGACGGTGCTGGGTGCGAAGCCCAGCACGTGGCACGTGTGCTTTTCGACCTGCTCGCCTGACTCGTCGGTGTTGCGAGCAGCGCAGCGCCGACGACCGACTGTTGCCCCTAGCCGCGCACGACGAGGGGAATCGTCACTGGCCCGTCGTTGACGAGGTGGACTTGCATGTCGGCGCCGAACTCGCCGCTGGCGACGACCTCATGCCGCGCCGCCGCGCTCGCCAACATTCGCTCGTAGAGACGCTTGCCGAGCTCGGGCCGTGCTGCGCCGGAAAAGCCGGGCCGGTTGCCGCTCGAGGTGTCGGCGGCGAGCGTGAACTGGCTGACGACGAGCAGGCCGCCTTGCACCGCTGCCAGGTCGAGGTTCATCTTGCCGGCGGCATCGGCGAAGACGCGCAGCTTGAGCACCTTGTCGACGAGCTTGTCGGCGATGGCATCGTCGTCGTCGGGCTCGGCGCAGACGAAGAGGAGCAGGCCGCGCCCGATCTCGCCGCGGACCCGGCCGTCGATCTCGACGCGCGCCTCGGACACGCGCTGCACCAGCGCGATCACGGCGTCGGCTCGACCGCGTTGAACTCGGCCTCGACGTTGGACGGCAGCAGCTGGATCGACGCGCGCAGGCCCTTCACCTCGCGCATTAGCGCCGCCTCGACTTCGCCGCGCAAGGCGGCGGCGCGACCGAGCGTCCAGCCGGCCGGAACGTGCATGTGCATGTCGAGGAAGCGCCGGCTGCCCGCGCGGCGCGTCACCATGTCGTCGAAGCGGATCTGCGGCTCGGCGAAGCGCGCGAGCGTCTGGTCGATGCGCGCCTGGACCTCCGGCTCGACCGCCTTGTCCATGAGCCCGTCGACCGAGCCCCAGACGACGCGCGCGCCTTCGCGGACGATGTTGAGCGCGACCAGGATGCCGACCACCGGATCGAGCCAGAGCCAGCCGGTGAGATGGACCAGTCCGAGGCCGACGACGACGCCGGCGGAGGTCCAGACGTCGGCGTAGAGGTGGCGGGCGTCTGCTTCCAGGACGATCGAGCGGTGCTGGCGCGAGCCGGCCATCATCTTCCACGCCAGGAGGCCGTTGAAGATCGAGCTGACGACGGTCAGCGTCAGGCCGACTCCGAGGCCTTCGATCGGCTGCGGATGCAGGAACCGCGATACCGCCGCCCAGATGATGGCGAATGCGGCAGCGGCGATCAGCAGTCCCTCGAAGCCGCTCGAGAAGTACTCGGCCTTGGTGTGGCCGAAGGGGTGGTCGTCGTCGGCCGGCCGCGCCGCGATCGTCACCATGGCCAGGGCGAACAACGCCGAGGCCAGGTTGACGAAGGACTCCATGGCATCGGAAAGCAGGCCGACCGAGCCGGTCAGCCACCAGGCGAGGGTCTTCATCGCGATCGCCACGATGGCGACCACGACCGACAGTCGAAGGAGCGTGCGGACCTGCACCGGTGCGCGGTTCAGCTCAGTGTGACGCGGGCGAACTTGCGCTTGCCGACCTGGACAACGAAGGTGCCGGCGGGCAGCTTCAGCGTCCGGTCGGACACCACGGCGCCGTCGACCCGAACGCCACCGCCGTCGAGCAGGCGCATCGCTTCGCTAGTCGAAGGCGCCAGGCGAGCCTGCTTCAAGACCGCGCCGATGCCCATCGGCGCACCGTTCAGGGCCACGGCCTCGACCTCGTCGGGAATGCCGCCGCGGGCGCGCAGGTTGAAATCGGCCTCGCCCCGTTCCGCGGCAGCGGCGCCATGAAAGCGTGCCGTGATCTCCTTGGCCAACGCCACCTTGGCGTCGCGCGGATTGCCGCCGTCGGACGTCTGGGCGCGCATCCTGTTGGTTTCTTCGACATTGCGATTACTCAACAGATCGAAGTACTTCCACATCAGATCGTCGCTGATCGACATGATTTTGGCGAACATGTCGTTCGGCGGATCGGCGATCGCGATGTAGTTGCCCTTCGATTTCGACATCTTCTCGACGCCGTCCAGGCCCTCCAGCAGAGGCATCGTCATGATGCATTGGGGCTCCTGGCCATATTCCGCCTGCAAGGAGCGGCCGACCAGGAGGTTGAATTTCTGGTCCGTGCCGCCGAGCTCGAGGTCGGACTTCAGCGCCACCGAGTCGTAGCCCTGCATCAAGGGATACAGGAATTCGTGGATGCTGATGGGCGTCCCGGCCTTGAAGCGCTTCGAGAAGTCGTCGCGCTCCATGATCCGGGCCACTGTGTAGCGCGAGGCGAGCTGGATCAGGCCGCGGGCGCCGAGCGGGTCGCTCCATTCGGAGTTGTAACGAATCTCGGTCTTTTGGGCGTCCAGAATCAGCCCGGCCTGCGCCTGGTAGGTCTTGGCGTTGGCTTCGATCTGCTCGCGGGTCAGCGGCGGACGGGTCGTATTGCGCCCGGACGGGTCGCCGATCATCGACGTGAAATCGCCGATCAGGAAGATGACGGTGTGGCCGAGATCCTGGAGCTCGCGCAGCTTGCCCAATACGACCGTGTGGCCAAGATGAATGTCGGGCGCGGTCGGGTCCAGCCCCAGTTTGATGCGCAGCGGCACGCCTGTTGCTTGCGAGCGCGCCAGTTTTGCCAGCCAATCCGCCTCGGGGAGGAGCTCGCTGCAACTGCGCTTCGAGACCTCCATCGCCCGCAAGACGGCGTCGTCGATCGGGTATGCCGGGCCCGGAGTGCCGGCAACAGAAGATACAAACATAGGGGGAAATGGGGTGAATGGGGCGCCAGACCGGCCCGCTATACTGCGCGGCGGCGTCCTACAACGCCGCCTCGAACAATCCTACGAGGCCGGCCGGGAACCCACGATTCTAGTGGTGCCTCGGCGGCGACGATCAACCGAAGCGCGAGCCGACCCGGCGAGCGCCGACCGACCAGAGCGACCGCGCTCCGCTGAATTTTGAAATCGTTGGCCCCCCTCGAGCTCGCTTGGGCGTATGCCTCGGCGCATGCCACCAGTTTTGCATCCAGCTACCCGAAGACGCTGGCCGTGACCGTCTCGATCGGCCTGGCCGGATTCGGCGCCACCGCCTTCGGCGTGGCGCCGATGGTCCCGGACGCCGCCAGCCTGCCCAAGCGCATCGTCACGGAGAGCGTCGCCACCGCCGATCTGCGGCCGCAGCTCGAAGCGCTGGCCGAGCACGACTACGACCTCTTCCGCAGCGACGCCACCCGCGCCAGCGACACCGCCGATTCGCTGCTGCGCCGCCTCGGTGTCAGCGACGCGGTCGCCGCCGCCTTTCTTCGCGCCGATCCGGTCGCCAAGAAGCTTCTCGACGGCCGCGCCGGCAAGCGCGTGCAGGTACGCGTCGACGCGGAGGGCCGGCTCGAGGAACTGGTCGCGCGCTACGCCGCGCCCGGCAACGACAAGCTGCCCACCCAGTTCACCCGGCTGCGTATCGAGCGCGTCGCCGGCAAGCTGGTCGCCTACTTGGTGCTGGCGCCGCTCGAGTCGCAGCCGCTCCTGGCCAGCGGCACGATCCGTTCTTCCCTGTTCGCGGCCACCGACGAGGCCGGCATTCCGGACCCGGTGGCGACACAGATCGCCGAGATCTTCGCGACCGACATCGACTTCCGGCGCGAGCTGAAGAAGGGCGCGACCTTCTCGGTCGTCTACGAGGCGTTGTCCGCCGACGGCGAGCCGATCACCTGGGGGTCGAGCGCGGGCCGCGTCCTCGCCGCCGAGTTCATCAACAAGAACCAGACCTTCTCGGCCATGTGGTTCAAGGACGGTGACGGCAAGGGCGCTTACTTCGGCCTCGACGGCCAGAGCAAGCAGCGCACCTTCCTCGCCAGCCCGCTCGAGTTCTCGCGCGTGACCTCGGGCTTTGCGATGCGCATGCATCCGATCCTCAACACCTGGAAGCAGCACAACGGCGTCGACTACGGCGCGCCGACCGGCACGCCGGTGCGCACGATCGGCGACGGCGTCGTCGAGTTCGCCGGCTGGCAGAACGGCTACGGCAACGTCATCCACATCAAGCACGGCAACGAGTTCGCGACCGTGTACGCGCACCTGAGCCGGATCGACGTCGCGAAGGGCGACAAGGTCGAGCAGGGCGACACGATCGGCGCGGTCGGCCAGACCGGCTGGGCGACCGGGCCGCACCTGCACTTCGAGGTCAAGGTCGACGGCGTGCAGCA
>JANXWR010000569.1 GCA_025351025.1 Burkholderiales bacterium
CCAGCGACCAGCGTGACGAGCAGCAGACCGACGCCGAGCGAAAGGATGTAGCAATACGGGATCAGCGCCGAGAAGATGAAGCGGCGCTTGCGCGCAACGACGCGGTGCAGAAAGATCACCGACATCGCGTTCTCGAGCACGGTGAAGGCGAGCGAGCTGAAGAACACCATCGTGCCGAGCAAGAGCCAGCCGACGTCGCCACGCTTGTCGAGAAAGTGCGCGAGCTCGCCGACGATGGCCACCGATTGGCCCGGCACCAGCCACTCGAGATAGCGGCCGAGCGTGCCCAGCAACTCGCGCTCGTCGATCAGGTTCGAGAGTGCGATCACCGCCAGGATGAGCAGCGGCACGATCGAGAGCAGCGCGTAGTAGGCGACTGCGCCGGCGAGCAGCAGACCCTGGTTGGCGCGAAACGCCTTCAGCGTCGCCCAGGCAAAGCGGCCCGGGTGGCGCAACACGTGCTGCGCCTGCGGGCCGATCAGCCTTTGGCTCAGGTAGCGCTGCAGGGCATTGAGCGGCTTCAAGACTCCGGCGTCGAGATCTCTCGCAACGTGTCGTCGGTATGCGCCGATTGTCGCGTGGCGATGTCGCCCAGGGCGACGATGCCGACGATTTCCCGCTTGGCGTCGAGCACGGCGAGACGCCGCACCTGCTGCTCGCCCATCTGCGCCATGACCGTCTCGACCGAGTCGTCCTCGCTGCACCAGCGCACTTCTTGGGTCATGACGTCGGACACCAGCGACTCCTGCGCCACCATCCCTTGGGCGACGCCGCGCACGGTGATGTCGCGATCGGTCACCATGCCGACCAGGGCCTTGCCGTCGGTGACGGGTAGCGCGCCGACGTCCATCTCTTTCATGCGTCGTGCCGCGGCTTGCAGCGTTTCGTCGCGGCCGACCACAGCGACGCTTCGGGTCATGATGTCGGCGATACGGGTCACGGCGGCCGTCCTAGTGCGAGAACAACGCGATCAGGATGATGATGGGCAGCGGTACACCGAGCAGAAGCAAAAGAATGGAACGCATTTCAGGATCCTCCGGGTGAACGACGACAAGAATCACGATGTCGGGTCGATGTCGGGCGGCGAGCCGAAACGTCAGATCCGGTCATCGCGCTGGCGGCCGCCGGCCAACGCGGCCAAGCTGGCGAAGAAGGCACCGGCAAGCAGCGCCACGAACATCCAGAGCGCGCTGTAGGCAGCCGCCTTGCGCGCCTCGTCGGCCGCCTGCTTGGCCGAGATCTGCTCGTTGACGAGCGCCTTGCTCGCCTGGTTGAAGGCGTCGGCGACGCGCTTTTCAGCATCGGCCGGCGGGATGCCGGTGCGACGTGCGACAACCTGGCCGAGATAGCGAACGTCTTCCGGACCCATCGAACCCGTGCGCATGTCGTTGACGAAGATGCGCAGCGCCTCGGCGCGCGTCTGCGCGTCGTTGGGATCGGCCGGCTGCGGCGTGTCTGCGCGAAACAGGGTGTCGACGAAGTAGGGCGTTTGCACGCCGTCCCGATTGGCCGCCGCACCCGCGCCGGCAGCAGCGGTCGCCGTCGTGGCCATCTTGGCGACGTCGCCGCCGACCTGCGCCGCGCCGCTCAGGAGTCCGGTCACCGCCGAGCCGAGCACGGCCGCGGCGACCAGCGTGGCGACGGCCCAGGCGAGCAGACCGTGCGCCGTGTCGCGGAACCAGACCTCGTCCTCGTGGACATTGACCCAACGGATGCGCAGCCGGCCGGCCAGATAGCCGCCGACCGACGACGCCACGAGCTGCGTGAAGGCGAGCCAGCCGAGCGCTGCCGATCCGACGCTGGCGGCAGTCTCACGCGTTGCCGACCACGGTGACGCCACCGAGAAGCCGAGGCCGGCGCCGAGCACGAGCAGGATCAGCGACAGCGCCGCAGCGGCCGCGGCGCCGGCGAGGATGGCGCCCCACGAGACGCCGGGCGAGGGCTCGTCGTCGAAGCTGTCGATTTCGGCGGTGGTGAGGCCGCTGGCGGTGATGGTGGTCGACATGGGTCTCCTCGCTTTGCTCGTGACGGCGATCGGCGGCTCCGATCGGCTGAGCGCGAGGCTAGAAGCGAGCGCAGCGCCCGGCCAGAAGGCGGCGGCCTGTGCCGATGTAGTCGGCGTGTAGGTTCGCGGGTAAGGCGAGTCTGACGCGCAACCCGTCAGACGCCGCGCCGCCGGTCGAGTCGGAATTGCGCCGCGAAGTCGTCGAAGACCGAGGCCTCGATCGCGTCTCTGACCTGCCGCATCAGGTCGACGTAGAAGTGCAGGTTGTGCACGCTGGCGAGCATCGGCGCGAGCATCTCGCCGCAGCGGTCGAGGTGATGCAGGTAGGCGCGCGAGAAGCGCGCGCAGGTCGCGCAGGCGCAGGTCGGGTCGATCGGCGCCTCGTCCTGCTTGAAGCGGGCGTTTCGGATGCGCAGGTCGCCGAAGCGGGTGAAGAGATGACCGTTCCTCGCATTGCGGGTCGGCATGACGCAATCGAACATGTCGACGCCGGCGGCGACGCCGTCGAGCAGGTCCTCGGGCGTGCCGACGCCCATCAGGTAGCGCGGCTTGGCCTCGGGCAGGCGATGCGGCGTGTGCGCGACGATGCGCTGCATCTCCTCCTTCGGCTCGCCGACGCTGACGCCACCGATCGCGTAGCCGGGCAGATCGAGCTCGGCGAGCCCGGCCACCGATGCCTCGCGCAACGCCTCGAACATGCCGCCCTGGACGATGCCGAAGAGGGCGTTGGGGTTCTCGAGCCGCGCGAACTCGTCCTGCGATCGCTTCGCCCAGCGCAGGCTCATTTCCATCGAGCGTCGCACCTGGGCTTCGGGCGCGACGACGCCGTCTTTCTGCCAGGCCGTGCATTCGTCGAACTGCATGGCGATGTCGCTGTCGAGCACGCGCTGGATCTGCATGCTGACCTCGGGCGTCAGCAACAGCTTGTCGCCATTGACCGGCGACTGGAAGGCGACGCCTTGCTCGCTCACCTTGGCGTTGGCGCCGAGCGACCAGACCTGGAAGCCGCCGCTGTCGGTGAGGATGGGCCGCGGCCAGGCCTCGAAGCGATGCAGCCCGCCGAAGGTCCCAAGCACGTCGAGGCCGGGCCGCAGCCAGAGGTGGAAGGTGTTGCCGAGGATGATCTCGGCGCCCATCGCCTCGAGCGAGGCCGGCGCCACGCCCTTGACGCTGCCGTAGGTGCCGACCGGCATGAAGACCGGCGTCTCGA
>JANXWR010000575.1 GCA_025351025.1 Burkholderiales bacterium
GGCAGCATCAGCGTGCCGAGTCGGCCGAGCCGGCGGTCGCCGACCATCGCGCGGTACCAGTACTGGGTCTCGAGGAAGCCGCCGAACCAGCGCCGGCGCGGGCGCAGGAAGCCCCCGACGCTGCCCGGCGCCTCGGTACGCGCCTGCGCGTCGCCGAGGACACGAAAGCGCCAGTCGAGGCCCTCGTCGACGGCGCGGCGGCGCAGGCGATGGATGAGCTCGTAGTCCTCGACCAGGCAGGCGGCGTCGAAGCCGCCGACGGCGAGTACCGCGCTGCGCCGAAAGCCGGCGAAGGCGCCCGAGATGAGAAGCAGGCTCTCGACCTGCATCCAGGCGTAGCGCGAGAGGAAGTTGCGGATGTACTCGTAGGTCTGGAACCACTCGAGGCAGCGACCGGCGAGCGTGCCTTTGCAGACCGGCGTGATGACGCCGCTGACCGCGACCAGCGCCGCTTCGGCGGCGAAGGCACGCCGCACCGCGCCGATGGCGCGTGCGTCGAGCAGCGTGTCGGCGTCGACGGTGAGGACGACCTCGCTCGTGACGCGAACGATCGCCGCGTTGAGCGCGCGCGCCTTGCCGCCGTGCGGCAGGCGCAGCCAGACCAGGCTCGGATGCAGCCGGCTGGGCGCACTCAACGCGCCGGGTTCGGGCGCGAGCAGGCCGTAGCTTTCGAAGAGCAGCTCTGCGGTCGCGTCTTTCGATCCGTCGTCGGCGATCAGGATCTGCTCGGGCGGCTCGTCTTGCGCAAGCAGCGCCGCGATGGTCGCCGGCAGCACGCGCGCCTCGTCGTGCGCCGCGACGATGACGGCGATGCTGCACGGGCCGCCCGCGACGGCCGCCGGGCGCGGCCGAAGCAGTCGCCATGTGTGCCAGCCGACGAAGCCCTGCAGCAGCGTGTCGTAGGCGATGTAGGCGATGCCGACCGACCAGGCAAGCACGCCGCCGTCGACGAAGGCGAAGACGAACAGCGCGATCCAGATGGCCAGCACCAGAGCGTGGATGACAACGCTGCGCCACGGCGTCGGCGGCGGCGAAAGTCGCGAGGAAGCGAGCGCCAGGGCCGGCGCGAGGGGATCGGTCAAGGGCGGGATCGGTGCGTGTGCGAAGAGGCGGCGACGATCGCGAGGCTACGCACGAAACCCGTCTCCGGACGCGGACAGACCGCGCCGCGCGTGCAAAGTTTCGTGATCATGGTGTGAAATAGGCTGGTGCCCCTTGCCCGCTACACGCGTACCGCCGTCGTCCTGCACTGGCTCGTCGCCGCGCTCATCGCCGTCAATGTCGCCCTTGCGCTCTCGGTCGACTACCTGCCCGACGAATGGGTGCGCCCGTTCATCGACACGCACAAGTCGACCGGCATCACCGTGCTCGGCCTCGCGCTCGTGCGCATCCTCTGGCGCGCCGGCCACCGGCCACCGCCTCTGCCGCTCGGCTACGCACGCTGGGAGCGGATCGCCGCGCATACGGCGCACGGTGCGCTCTATGCATTGATGCTGTTGCTGCCGCTCTCCGGCTGGATGCACGACTCGGCGTGGAAGGACGCGGCAACGCATCCGATGACCCTGTTCGGTCTCGTGCCGTGGCCGCGCATCGGCGCGATCGAGGCAATCGAACCGGCGACAAAGGAGTCGCTGCACACGCTCTTCGGCATCGTCCACACCGGCTTCGGCTACCTGCTCTACACCCTCCTCGTCCTGCACATCGGCGGCGCGCTCAAGCACCAATGGCTCGACCGCGAGCCCGAGCTGCAGCGGATGTCGCTGCGCGGCGAGGCCTCGGGCGATCAGGAACCGACGCCGGCCGAGGCGACGCCGCGGCGATAGAAGAGGATGCGGCCCTTGTAGGCGGGCAGGCCTTCGACCGCCGGCACGTCGAGCCGCTCTTCGCGCAGGCCGAAGCCGAGGGCCGCCATCTGCCGGTTGAACGCCGGCCGATTGCCGCGATCGGGATCGACGATCCAAACCTCCGCCACCGGTTTCGTGTGCCGGCCGATGAAGCCGGCGAGCGTCGCCTGCTCGTCGCGCTCGTAAAGCAGGTCGCTGCCGATGACGAGGTCGAAGCGTCCGGTCACGGTGCGCCCGCCGAGCGTGCGAGCGCGCGCGCTGCCGTCCTTGGGCAAGGCCCATTCTCCGTAGCGAAAAGGCATCGGCGCGAGGCCGTTCAGGCGCAGGTTGTTGCGCAGGAAGGCAGCGGCCATCGGATGGCAGTCGCTCGCCGTCACGTCAGCGCCGCGCCGATGCCCGACCAGGCTGGCCAGGGCCAGGCCGCAACCGACCTCGAGGATGCGCTCGCCGGCACGCACCGGCCGCAACGCGATGCGCGCCGCAAGCTGTGCGCCCGATGGCCAGAGCAGGCCGAACAGCGGCCAGGTCGCCGACGAGATGCCGCGCCGCTCGGCCTCGCCGGAAGGATCGAAGAACTGCTGGCGATCGAGCAAGGAACGGATCGTCAGGTCATCGGCGCCGGCGACGGCGATGCGCTCCTGCTTGGTGTCGTAGCCGGGTTCGGTCATCGCGCGGTCCGGCCGCGAGTATGACGGCTCAGTCCGCGGCGAGGGCGACGCGCAGCAGCGAGCGGCCCTACTCGGCAGTGGCGCCGCTGCGCTTGATGATCGGCGTCATCACCGTCAATTCCTTGCGCATGAAGCCGCGCAGCTCCTCGACCGAGCCGCCGACCGGCTCCATGAACTGGCTGGCGAGCTTTTCCTTCACGTCCGGCAAGGCGAGCGCGGCGTTGATCTCCTGGTTCATGCGCTCGACGATCTCGGTCGGCGTCGAGGCCGGCGCCATCACCGCCATCCAGGCCATGTTCTCGATCTCGGGCAGGCCGGCTTCCTTCATGGTCGGGATCTCGGGCGTCAGCGCGCTGCGCTTGGCGGTCGAGACGGCGAGCGGCCTGAGCTTGCCGGACTTGACCTGCGGCATCACGGCGATCGCCGGCACGCAGGCGAACTGCACGTCACCCTGCAACAGGGCGAGCACGGCGAGCGGCGACGACGCGTAGGGGATGTGTACGGCGTAGGTGTCGGTCTTCGCCTTGAGCAGCTCGACGCCGAGCTGCGACAGACTGCCGACGCCGGTTGACGAGAAGTTGTACTGGCCCGGATGCGCCTTCATCGCCTTGACCAGGTCGCCCAGCGAATTGATGCCTGAGTCGGCGCGCACCGCGCAGACGTTGGCCTGCGCACCACCCATCACGACCGGGCGCAGCTCGGTGAACGGGTCGTAGCCGAGCTTCTTGTAGAGCACCGTGTTGTAGACGAGCGGGCCGTTGGTGCTGACGAGAAAAGTGTAGCCGTCGCCGGGCGACTTGGCGACCGCGCCGGTGCCGGTGTTACCGCCGGCGCCGGCGCGGTTGTCGACGATCACGGCCTGGCCGAGGCGCGGCGCGATCTTCTCGGCGACGATGCGCGCGAACACGTCGGGCGACGAGCCGGCGGCATAGGGAATGACGAAGCGGATCGTCCGGGTCGGCCAGGGGCCGCTTTGCGCCAGAGCGCTGCCGGCGCAGGCAAGAAGCAGCGCGGCAGCACAGCATGCGAGCGCCGGCGACGCGGCGAAACGGAAAGGGATCATGTCGGAATCGGCTCGGTCTCGGAGAAGAAGCGCTCCTCGCCGGCGATGAAACCGGCGACGAGCACGCGGTAGGCGGCCTCGACGACGTCGGGCAGGGTCGGGAAATCGGCGGCGCGATCGGCAGCGAGCGAGCGCACGCGTGCGAACACGGCGGCCTGGCGCTCGGGCGCCGCGACCTCGAAGGCGTCGCGCTTGAATCGGGTCGCGTCGCGCACGCAGAGAGCACGCTCGCCGAGCAGGGCGACGATCTGCGCGTCGAGCGCATCGATCTTCTCGCGCAACGCGCCGAGCGTCGCCGCTTGCGGACGGTAGCTCGGGACGCGAAAGCGGCGCACGGGCGCGGCGTCGACACGAGGTTCCTTGGATGAAGACATGGCGGTGAGAAGGGTCGGCTGCACCCCGGCGAAGCGGCCGATCGTACAAGCACCAGCGCGGGCGCTAGCGCTGCGGCATGTCCTTCGCGCCGTAGCCGAGGCTCACCGTCGCGTCGTCGGGAATCGGTGGCATGGTCGCGTTCCAGCGCAGCCAGTCGTCGCGCATCGCCGCCAGGCGCGCCGGCTCGCGCGGGCCGAGGTTGGCGCGCTCGCGCTCGTCGGCCGGAATGTCGAACAGGTACTCGTGCGCATCGACCTTGAGGTACTTCCAGCGGCCGTTGCGCAGGGCGCGCTGCTCGCGATGGTTCATGCGCCAGTAGAGCGGCCGGGCAAAAGTGTGCAAGGCATCGTCGAGCACGGGCAGCAGCGAGACGCCGTCGAGCGGGTAGTCCGCGTGCGGCGCGACGCCGGCGGCCTCGAGCATGGTCGCCGACCAGTCCATCGTCATGCAGAGCTGCTCGCTCGTGCCGCCGGCGGCGATGCGCGCCGGCCAGTGCACGATCCACGGCACGCGGATGCCGCCTTCGGTGAGGTCCATCTTGCCGCCGACCAGCGGCCAGTTGTCGGAGTAGCGCTCGCCGCCGTTGTCGCTGGTGAAGACGAGGAGCGTGTCGTTCGCGACGCCCTTCTTCTCGAGCGCGGCGACGATCCAGCCGATGCCCTCGTCCATCTGCTCGATCATGCGCCGGTAGGTGTGGATGCTGCCGCCGTGCAGGTGGAAGAGGTTGTCCTTCACCTCCTCGGCGAGCGCCGCGTCGTCGCGCGTCTCCCACGGCCAGTGCGGCGCCGTGTAGTGGACGCTGACGAAGAACGGCGCGCCGTCGGGCACGGCGAAGCGCTCGATCGTCTCGACGCTGCGCTTCGAGATCATGTCGGTGAGGTAGCCCTCTTCGCGGTGCTCGGCCTCGCCCTGCCAGAGGTCGTGCGTGCCGCGCGAATCGCAGTGGCTGAAGTAGTCGACGCCGCCCGACATCGGGCCGAAGAACTCGTCGTAGCCCGAGCGCAGGGGACTGAACGCCGGCGGATAGCCGAGGTGCCACTTGCCGACGAGTGAAGTGCGGTAACCGGCGCCCTTCAGCAGCGAAGGCAACGTGGGATGGTCCGGCGGCAGGCCGAGCGTCGTGCTGCCGCGGCTCTTGCTGTTGATCGGCTCTTCGGCGGCGCCGCGCAGCCGGTACTGGTAGCGCGCCGTCATGAGGGCGAAGCGGGTCGGCGAACAGACCGGCGAGTTGGCGTAGCCCTGCGTGAAGCGCAGGCCTTGGGCGGCGAGCCGGTCGAGCACCGGCGAGATCGGCGCGCGGCCGCCGTAGCAGCCGAGGTCGGCGTAGCCGAGGTCGTCGGCGACGATGAAGACGATGTTCGGGCGGTGGTTCATCGCGACGTTCGTGAGTCTCCGTCCAGCATATCCCGGGGCAGGCGGCCGCCGACCTGCGCTCGGCACGTCATCCGACTCGAATCGGGCTGCGTACGGGACCGAAGCGCACTAGCATCCCGGAGCCGGGGCGTCGCTCCCGCTCGTCCCGCGCTTCAACCTTCGAGGAGATTCCATGATCGCTCGCCGCTTGTCTCTCGCTTTGATCGCTGCCTCGGCACTCGCCGCCGCCGGCTGCAGCATGACCGGCCCGTCCGACAGCAAGCCGATGTCGATGGGCGGCGAGATGAACGTGCCGCTCTCGGCCAAGAACGAGGTGCCCCCCAACGCCAGTACCGCGGTCGGTGCGGCCCGAGTCTGGCTCGACGGGACGACGCTCAAGTGGACCGTCACCTACTCGGGCACGACCGGCCCGGTGACGGCCGGCCATTTCCACGGCCCGGCCGCCGCCGGCACGAACGCCGGCGTCGTCGTGCCCTTCACCGGCTCGATGGCCAGCCCGATCGAAGGCTCCGCGACCTTGACGCCAGCCCAGGTCGACCAGCTCAAGGCAGGCCTCTGGTACGTGAACCTGCACACCGCCGCCAATCCGGGCGGCGAGCTCCGCGGCCAGGTCAAGTAGCGCTTCTGCGGCCGGTCAGGCAGCGCCTATCATCGGCGCCGCCGGACCGCGCCATCGCGTCGACGGCCTTTCTTCTCCCTGGAGACCGCGATGCACGCTCGACGACTTGCCCCAGTCACCGCCCTGGTTGGCGGAGCGTTCGCGCTCGCCGCGTGCAGCAACATGAGCATGCCCGCCATGCCGGGAATGCCCGCCGCCACCGCGCCTGCCGCTCCGAACGCGCCCGCCACGCCCGGGATGCAGATGCCTGCCGCGATGGCGCCGACGGCGCCCGCCATGCCGGGAATGCCGCAGATGCCTCCGGCGGCGCAGCAGGCCGCGCAAGCCGCCCAAGCGGCGCAGGCGCAGGGGATGATCATCGGCAACCTCATGTCCGCGAGCCTCGGCGGCGCCAAGGAGGTGCCACCGAACGGCAGCAGCGGCAGCGGCATCGCCGCGATCAAGCTCGAG
>JANXWR010000588.1 GCA_025351025.1 Burkholderiales bacterium
CGGCTGCCGTCGGCCGCCTCGACGACGACGTGGCGGCCGTGCCCCGAGACGACCCGGCCTTCGAGATCAGCCGACGAAGGCGATGAGGGCATCGGCCTTGGCGGCGCAGATGAAGTCGTTGCGCGAGATGCCGCCGGCCGAATGCGTCGAGAAGCGGATCGTGCAGCGATCGAACGAGACGAGCAACTCCGGGTGATGATCTTCGACGTGGCAGACCCAGGCCAGCGCGTCGACGAAGGCGACCGTCTCCAGCCAGGCCTTGAAGGCAAAGGTCTTCTCGATCGCGCCGGCCGAGAGGTGCCAGCCGCTGAACTGCGCCAGGTGGCGCTGGACCTCGGCTTCGCTCATCGCCGCGGCGCGCTGCGTACATTTCTGTTCGAGAAAGTCGGTCATCTGGAAACCTCCGCGCTGCGCGCTCTGGTATTCGCCTTGGGAACGGCCCGGCGGCTCATGCAATACCTCCCTGGGCGTTCAAGGGCGCCAGCGCGGCGAGGCGCTCGACCGCGGGCGGATGCGAGTAGTAGAAGCGGGCGTAGACCGGATCGGGCGTCAGCGTCGACGCGTTGTCTTCGTGCAGCTTCAGCAATGCCGAAGCGAGCGCGCGGCCGTCGGCGTGGCGCGCCGCCCAGGCGTCGGCCTCGTATTCGTGGCGGCGCGACAGGCCGGCGAACAGCGGCGCGATGAACGAGCCGAAGACCGGTGCGACGAACATAAAGAGGATCAGCGCGACCGCGTCGTTCGGGCCGCCCAGCGCCGGACGGACGCCGAGGCCTGTGTAGAACCAGGCCTGCGAGGCAAGGTAGCCGAACGCCGCGAATAGCGCCAGCGCCGTCAGCAGCATGGCGCCGATGCGGCGCGCGATGTGGCCGAGCTTGAAGTGGCCGAGCTCGTGGGCGAGCACCGCCTCGACCTCCTCGGGCGCCAGCCGGGCAAGCAAGGTGTCGAAGAAGACGACCCGGCGCGCCGCGCCGAAGCCGGTGAAGTAGGCGTTGCCGTGCGCCGAGCGGCGGCTGCCGTCCATCACGAACAAGCCCTTGGCGGCGAAGCCGGCGCGTGCCATGAGAGCGCGCACGCGCGCTTCGAGCGAGGCGTCGGCAAGCGGCTCGAAGCGGTTGAAGAGCGGCGCGATCAAGGTCGGCACGACGACCAGCGCCACCAGGTTGAAGACGGTCCACGCCGCCCAGGCCCAGAGCCACCAGAGCGGCCCGCTCGCGGCCATGATCCAGAGCACCAGGGCGATGAGAGGTAGGCCGATGACGACCGAGAGGACCAGGCCCTTCAACGCATCGGCGATCCAGAGCTTCCACGTCATGCGGTTGAAGCCGAACTTCGCTTCGACGCCGAAGGTCGCGTAGAGGTCGAGCGGAAGATGGATGAAAGCCTCGATGGCGACGACCGCGGCAACGAGAGCGACCTCGTACGGCAGGCCGCCCCAGCGCGGCTGGACCGCATCGCGAAGCAGGGCGTTGATCGCATCGAGGCCGCCGAACAGGGTCCAGCCGAGCAAGGTGAGCGCGCCCAGCGCCATCTGCCATTGACCGAGGCGGATCTTCGCGTGCGTGTAGGCGGCCGCCTTGCGATGCGCGGCCAGATCGACGGTGGCGCGAAAGGGTTCCGGCACGCTTTCGCGATGGCGAGCGACGTGGCGCACCTGCCGGCTCGCGAGCCAGGCGCGCAGGGCGAGCGAAGCAACCAGCGCTGCGGCGAAAACGAGCGTCCAACTCCCGGATGACATCGGCGAAAGTGTAGGCGTGCGACCGGATCGACGCTTAC
The DNA here is from genome assembly GCA_025351025.1 of Burkholderiales bacterium. Taxonomy (GTDB): domain Bacteria; phylum Pseudomonadota; class Gammaproteobacteria; order Burkholderiales; family Burkholderiaceae_C; genus Schlegelella_A. The sequence continues at coordinate 1,774 of JANXWR010000588.1, forward strand.
GATCGGCGAATGACCGACACCGAGCTTGCCTGCGACGACGCCAACCTGGTCTGGATCGACCTGGAGATGACCGGCCTCTTTCCCGATCGCGACCGCATCATCGAGATCGCCGTCATCGTCACCGATCCACAATTGACGAAGCAGGTCGAGGGACCCGTCTTCGCCATCCACCAGAGCGATGCGGTGCTCGCCGGCATGGACGCCTGGAACACCGGCACGCACGGCAAGAGCGGCCTGACCGACCGCGTCAAGGCATCGAGCGTCGACGAGGCTGGCGCCGAGCGCGAGGTGATCGCCTTCCTGCAGCGCTACGTCGGCAAGGGCAAGTCGCCGATGTGCGGCAACAGCATCTGCCAGGATCGGCGCTTTCTCGCCGCGACCATGCCGGCGCTCGAGGCCTTCTTTCACTACCGCAACCTCGATGTCAGCACGCTGAAGGAACTGGCGCGGCGCTGGAAGCCGGCGATCCTGGCTGGCTTCAAGAAGGCGCAGGCGCACACCGCGTTGGCCGACATCCAGGAATCGATCGACGAGCTGGCGTACTACCGCACCCACTTCCTGCAGGCGTGATGGCCCACATTGCGGCGCTGCAGCAAAACGATGTAGAATCGCAGGCTTGCCGCAAACAAGAGATCGTTTGCGGCGATTCGCTCATCCCCTCTGACCGTCTCGGCCTCGAGTTGCCGAATTCTGCGCTGGTCGGCGGCGATGCCGTCGCACCCCTCCGCTGAAACGGACCGCGACTTTGCACCCGCCACCTGGCAGGTGCCCGAGCGCTGCCGCGCGCAAGCGGCGGCGCCCGCGTTCGACGACACAGAGAAGACATCATGACTTTCGAATCCCTGGGCCTCCCCGAAGCCCTCACCCGCGCCCTGGCCGATGCCGGCTACGACGCGCCGACGACCGTGCAATCGGCCGCCATTCCGCCGGCGCTGGCCGGCACCGACCTGATGGTTGCCGCAGCCACCGGCAGCGGCAAGACCGCGTCGTTCATCCTGCCTGCCCTGCAACGCGTGCTGCTGGCCCGCGGCGACGCGACCAAGCGCCGCGACAAGGGCACGAGCTACGGCCCGCGCATCCTCGTCCTCACGCCGACGCGCGAGCTGGCGATCCAGATCGCCAAGGCCGCCGATACCTACGGCCGCCATGTCGGCGGCCTGCGCGTCTCGACCATCGTCGGTGGCGTGCCTTACGGTGCGCAACTGAAGGCGCTGCGCGGGCCGCTCGACATCCTGATCGCCACGCCGGGCCGGCTTCTCGACCACCTGCAAAGCGGCAAGGCCGAGCTGGGCCACGTCGAGATGTTCGTGCTCGACGAAGCCGATCGCATGCTCGACATGGGCTTCATCGACGACATCCGCACCATCGCCGATCACGTGCCGGCGACGCGCCAGACGGTGATGTACAGCGCCACCTTCCTCGGCAACGTCGGCGGCCTGGCGCGCAGCCTGCTGCGCGAGCCGAAGATGATCGAGGTCGCCTCGCACACCGACACTCACGCCAACATCGAGCAGCGCCTGCACTGGGCCGACAACGCAGCGCACAAGAACGCGCTGCTGGACCACATCCTGACGCAACGCGAGATGGAGCAGGCGCTCGTCTTCACCAGCACGCAGCGCGACGCCGACTGGCTCGCCGACCGCTTGGCCGACATGGGCCACCACGTCGCTTCGCTGCATGGCGGCCATCCGCAGGGCCGGCGCAACCGCGTCCTGCAGGGCTTGCGCGACCGGCGCCTGAAGATCCTCGTCGCCACCGACGTCGCGGCGCGCGGCATCGACGTGCGAACGATCAGCCACGTCGTCAACTACGGCCTGCCGATGAAGCCGGAAGACTACGTGCACCGCATCGGCCGGACCGGCCGCGCCGGCGTCAACGGCCTGGCGATCACGCTGGCCGAGCGCATGGACGCCGGCATGATCCGCCGCATCCAGCAGTTCACGACGCAATCGATGCCGGTGACGACGATCGCCGGCCTCGAGCCCAAGGTGCAGGCGCCGAAGATGTACGCGAGCGCCCCCGGCTCGCGCGCGCCCGATCGTGCGCCGCGCCGTAACGATGTGCGCCGCCCGTTCGAAGCTCGCGGCAACGACGCGCCGGCGCGTGCCGCGGCGCGCGGCAATCCGTTCGACCGCGCCTTGCCGGTGCGGGACGAGCGACGTGGTCCGGCCCGACCGGGTCCGGCGCCGTTCAAGGCGCGCGGCAAGCCGGCGCCGCGTCCGCGCCCGGGCGGCTTCGCGCGCTGAGCGGCGAGACGCCGACGAGGCGTATCTTCTCGGGACACGAGCGGCGCTTTCGGGCGCCGCTCTTTTTTTGCGCGTCCTAGCGCCGCCGCTGCACGGTCACGGCGACATCCATGCCGAGGTAGTCACCGGTCTCGCCGAACCAGCTGCCCGAGATCGGCGCTGCCTGCGACGGATCGCGCGCGACGCCGACGCGGATAAGCTGCGTGCCGCCGAGCAGGTTGTTGGTCGGATCGAACGGCACCCAGCCCGCGCCCGGCAGATAGGCCTGCAGCCAGGCGTGGGTGTAGCCGGCGCCGACCGTGCCGCCGTCGTCGTCGCCGCCGTCGAGGGCAGGGTCGTAGAGGTAGCCGGAGACGAAGCGTGTCGCCACGCCCAATCGTCGCGCCGCCTCCATCATGAGCAGGGCGAAATCGCGGCACGAGCCGCTGCCGAGCTCGAGGGTCTCGAGCGGCTGCTGCGTGCCTTCTTCGTCGCGCGCCAGGTAGCGGAACTTGTCGCGGATGTTCTGGTTCATCGCGATCAGCAGGTCGCGCGTGCCGGTCGGCCCGTCGGTGCGGATGAACTGGCGCGCCCAGGAAGTGAGCAGGCCGTCCGGGTCGTCGTGATACGGGCGCAGGTAGTGCTCGAGGTCGTAGCGCTCCTCGAGCGTGTAGGCGAAGGGAAAGACCTCGGCGCTCGGCGACAACGGCAGCTCGAGATTCATCGAGTGGGCATGCTCGATCGAGAAGCTGCAGACGATCTGCAGCGTATCGGCTTTCTCGAGCGGCTGCACCAGCGCCACCGAGTTCGAGAGCGGGTCCTGGATCATGCGCACGTCGGAATCCGGGCTCACGTCGAGGTCGGTCGCGAGCACGCGCAGGTCGTGGCTGTCGCGCGGCCGGAACATCACCCGGTGCTCGCCGAAGGTCACCGGCTGGCGATAGCGGTAAACCGTCGTGTGGACGATGTCGTAGCGGACCGGCATGGGACGTCGCGTCGACCGTTCAGGCGCGCAGCAGCTCGACTTCGAACATCAGGGTCGCGTTCGGCGGAATCACGCCGCCCGCACCGCGCGCACCGTAGCCCAGCTCGGGAGGGATGACGAGAACGCGCGTGCCGCCTACGAGCATGCCTTGCACGCCTTCGTCCCAACCCTTGATGACGCGGCCGGCACCGAGGTCGAACTCGAACGGGTCGTTGCGGTCCTTGCTGGAATCGAACTTCGCGCCCTTGACGCTGTCTTCGTAGAGCCAGCCGGTGTAGTGCACCGAAACCGGTGTGCCGGCTTCGGCGCGCTTGCCCGTGCCGGTGATGGTGTCGTCGTACTGCAGGCCGGAAGGAGTCGTTTGCATGGGAGTTGGTCTTTCGGAATGGCGAAACCACGAATGATGCCAGCCGGAGAAGACGCCCGCGCCTGTCTCAGCCCGGCGGCCAGCGGCGTCGCCAGTCGGCCACTGCCGACTTCAGCCAGTCAGCAAGGGTCGTGCCGCGCGCCTCGATGCCGAGGACCGCGCCGGCGGCACGCAGTGCCTCGAGCGGGTCGGCGAGGGCCAGCGGCGCGGCCCCGGTCTGCTTCGAGAGCTTGTCGCCGCTCGCTGATAGCACCAGCGGCGTGTGCAGGTAGCGTGGCGTCGGCAGGTCCAGGCAGCGCTGCAGGAGGATCTGCCGTGCCGTGTTGCCGGCCAGGTCTTCGCCGCGCACGACGTCGCTGACGCCTTGCGCTGCATCGTCGACGACGACGGCGAGCTGGTACGCCCACATGTCGTCGGCGCGCCTGAGCACGAAGTCGCCGACCTCGTGGGCGACGTCCTGTCGCATCGCGCCAAGCCGGCGATCCGTCCACGCGATGACAGAGCCGGTGTCGTCGACGCCGCCGCGCGGCGGCCGGTCCGTGCGCAGCCGCATCGACCGGGCAGGCCTGCCTTTCAGGCCGTCGCGGCAAGTACCGGGGTAGACGCGCTCGTCGTGACGATGTCGTCCGCCGTCGGCGGGCGCGGCGGCGAGCTCGAGATCGCGGCGGCTGCAGCCGCACGGGTAGGCAAGGTCGGCGACGAGCAGGCGGTCGAGGGCTGCTTCATACAGCGAGGTGCGCGTCGATTGGCGGACCGGCGCTTCGTCGGCGCGTAGCCCGCAGCGATCGAGCTGGACGAGGATCAGCTCGGCTGCGCCGGCGACGTTGCGCGGCGTGTCGAGGTCCTCGATTCGCACCAGCCAGCGCCCGCCCTGAGCGCGCGCATCGAGCCACGACGCGAGCGCGGCGACGAGCGAGCCGGCGTGCAGCGCGCCGGTGGGCGAGGGCGCGAAACGGCCGACGTAGTGCTTGTCGTCGCTCGTCACCTGATGGGGTCGCCGACGCGGCTGCCGTGCCGCTCGAGCAGCGCCTTACGCGTCGTCGGGCTCTCGAGCTGCTCCAACCACCATTTCAGGGCCAGGCCGGGCTGTGCCTTCTTCGCAGCGCCGCGCCGCGCCGCGACCGGCGTGCGCCAGGCATAGCCGAACCGGCCTTCGAGCCGATCGCGCTGCACGCGCTTGACGACGAGGCGACCGGCGGCGATGTGGTCGCGAGCCATCGGCTCGGGAACGAAACCGCAGCCGAGCGAACGCAGCAAGGCGTCGATCTTCGACCGCATGTCGCTCACCGTCAGCACATCCTGCCCCGGCAGCAGGTTAACGGTCACCGGCGTGAGCCGTTGCGCCGAGTCGGCGACAGCGATGGCGCGGTGATGGATCAGCTCGGCGTCGTCGAGCGGCTCGCTGCCGGCGGCGAGCGGATGGTGCGGCGCCACCACGAAGACGAAGGGCACCGGGCCCAGGTCCTTCACGCTGACCCCGCTCGGCAGCTCGCGGTTGCTGAAAACGCCGATCGCCAGATCGGCCTGGCCGGTGACGAGCGCCTCCCAGGTTCCGGACAGCACCTCGGCGCGCAGGCGCAGGCGCGTCGCCGGCGGCGTGGCCGAGGGCGCGGCAGCCGTGCGCGACGGCGTCGTCGTTCGCGAAAGTGTCGCCGAGCACGCATAGAACGATTCGCAGAGCTCGAGCATGGTCGCGCGCGAGATGACGTCGTCGACGGCGATGCTCAGCTGCGTCTCCCAGCCGGTGGCGACGCGCTTGACGCGATTGGCGACGGCATCGATCTCGCCGAGCAGGCGGCGGCCTTCTTCGAGCAGCTCCTGGCCGGCGGCGGTGAGCGTGGCCTGGCGCGAGCGGCGATCGAAGAGCAGCACGTCGAGCGCGTCCTCGAGCTGGCGCACGCTGTAGGTGAGCGCCGAAGGCACCTTGCCGAGCTCGCGCGCCGCCGCGGCGAAGCTGCCGCTGCGAGCGATGGCATCCATCATCGACAGAGCATCGGGGGTGAGGGCGCTGCGGGAATCGCTCATGGGGAACCTCGATGCGTGGCGCCGCGCGATTCGCGTCGGGGAGAGCGCGCCGGCGGCGCGCCGTGGAGAACGGGCGTTCATCTTATTTGAACGGCGCCATCAAGGCGGCGCCGCCATCGCGGCGGCGTGCGTCCCTACATTCGAGTCATCGCAAGAAAAGGGGACCAAACATGATCACGCTTCGCAAATCGTCCGACCGCGGCTACGCCGATCACGGCTGGCTGAAGAGCTGCCACAGCTTCTCCTTCGCCGACTACCACGACCCGGCGCACATGGGCTTCGGCAACCTGCGCGTCATCAACGAGGACCGCATCACGCCAGGCAGCGGCTTCGGCACGCACGGCCATCGCGACATGGAAATCGTCAGCTACGTGCTCGAAGGCGAGCTGGCGCACCAGGACAGCATGGGCACCGGCCAGGCCAAGGGCGCGCCGAGTGGCGTGATCCGGCCCGGCGACGTGCAGCGCATGAGCGCCGGCAGCGGCGTGCAGCACAGCGAGTTCAATCACGCCGCTGACGCGACGACGCATTTCCTGCAGATCTGGATCCAGCCCAACGTGCAAGGCATACCCGCCGAGTACGAGCAGAAGCATTTTCCGGCCGAGGCCAAGCGCGGCAAGCTGGCGCTGGTCGCCTCCCCCGAGGGTCGCGACGGGTCCTTGCGCATCCACGCCGACGCCTCCATCGCCGCCGGCCTGTTCGACGGCGCCGAGTCGGCAGAGCTGAAGCTGGACCCGAAGCGCAAGGCCTGGGTCCAGGTCATTCGCGGCGCCGTCGACGTCAACGGACGCCATCTCGGCACGGGAGATGCCCTCGGACTCGTCGAGGAGCCGACGCTTCGCATCGACCACGGTGTCGGCGCGGAAGTTCTCGTCTTCGACCTGGCCTGAGAGCACGCCGGCCGGTCAATCATTTCAGTCATTCATTTCATTTCATCAGGAGCTTTGCCATGTTTCCCACCACCTTCCAGAACCGCATCGCCCTCGTCGGGCGCATCCTCCTCGGCTTGATGTTCGTCATGTCGGGCTTCGGCAAGATCATCGGCTTCGAGGGCACCGCCGGCTACATCGGATCGCGGGGCCTGCCGTTGCCGGAGCTGGTCGCCGCGCTGACGATCGTCGTCGAGCTCGGCGGCGGTCTCATGCTGCTGCTCGGCCTCTACTCGCGCTGGGCCGGTCTGGCGCTGGCCGGGTTCTCGATCCTGGCCGCGGTCCTCTTCCACGACTACTGGAACGCCGATGCCGCGTCGCACATGGGCCAGTACATCAACTTCTGGAAGAACGTCTCGATCGCCGGCGGCATGTTGCTGGTGACGGCCTTCGGTCCCGGCTCGATCAGCATCGAAGGTCGCAGGGAAGCCGCGGCCTGACGATGCGCCGCAAGGGTCGCGGTGCGGCCCTTGCCAAAGTCGTAGCGGCCTGGTTCAGACGTCGCGCGCCAGACGAAGCCCGCTGAACTGCCATTGCGCGTCGGGCGGGAAGAAGTTGCGATAGCTGGCGCGCACGTGGCCGGCCGGCGTGGCGCAGGAGCCGCCGCGCAGCACGAACTGGTTGCACATGAACTTGCCGTTGTATTCGCCGACCGCGCCTTCGAGAGGACGGTAGCGCGGGTAGCCGAGATAGGCCGACTGGGTGCATTCCCAGACGTCGCCGAACATCTGCACCGGCTCGTCGCCGAGGGGCGCCGTTTGCGGCATGGGATGGAAGGCGCCGCGGTCGGCGAAGTTGCCGACGATGGGCCCGCGCAAAGCGCGCGCCGCATGTTCCCACTCGAGCTCGGTCGGCAGGCGTGCGCCGGACCAGCGCGCGAAGGCGTCGGCCTCGAAATAGCTGAGATGGCAGACGGGTGTGTTCGGGTCGATCTCGACCGTGCCCTGTAGCGTGTGGCTCATCCAGCGCGAGCCGTCGCGCAGCCAGTAGAGCGGCGCGCGGCGCCGCCCGGACTGGACCCAGTCCATCGACAGCCACAGCTCGGGGCGCGCATAGCCGTCGTCGTCGACGAAGGCGAGAAAGTCGCCGTAGGTGGCGGGGCGCGATGCGACCTCGAAGGGCGCCGTGTAGGCGCGGTGGCGCGGCGTCTCGTTGTCGAAGCAGAACTCGCCGTCGAGCGCGGCGTCGTGGCCCATCTCGACCAAGCCGCCTTCGTGGCCGAACCAGCGGATCGGTTGCGGCTGCACCTGCGCCATCGGCCAGCGCCGCGCGTAGGCCGCCGACACCGGATTGCAGCCGAGGGCGTGCTTGATGTCGGTGAGGATCAGCTCCTGGTGCTGCTGCTCGTGCTGCAGGCCGAGCGCGACGAGCGCTTCGAGCTCGGCGTCGCCTTGGCGCGCGTCGATCAGCGCCAGCATGCGCTCGTCGACGTGGCCGCGGTAGCGCTTGACGTCGGCCAGCGTCGGCCGCGTGACGAGGCCGCGCCGCGCCCGCGGGAACTGCTCGCCCACGCCCTGGTAGTAGCTGTTGAAGAGGACGCGAAAGGCCGGATCGAAGGGCTTGAACGCCGGCTCGAAGCGCTCGAGCAGGAAAGTCTCGAAGAACCAGGTGATGTGCGCGAGATGCCACTTGGTCGGGCTGGCATCGGGCATCGACTGCACCTGGCAGTCTTCGGCGGAGAGCGGCGCGGCGAGAGCCAGGCTGGCCTGTCGCACGCTCGCATAGCGCTCGCCCAGGGAGCTTTGGCGGCCGAGCGGGCTCGCCTTCGGAGTCGCGTTCTTCATCGTTTGTTCCTCCGCGGGAAAGAAGCCTACCGGAAGTCGCGTTTCTGCGCCCGGAGCAGGGTTGGCGGCTCTCTAGAATGCCGAACATGCCTTTCGTTCACCTGCGCGTGCACACCGAATATTCGGTCTCCGACGGAACGCTGCGCATCGACGAGGCCGTGGCCGCGGCAACTGGCGACCGCCAGGGCGCGCTCGCCATCACCGACCTGAGCAACCTGTTCGGCGCGGTCAAGTTCTACAGCGCGGCGCGCGACGCCGGGGTCAAGCCGATCATCGGTGCCGAGCTTTGCCTCGAGCCCGAAGGCGGCGAACGGCAGGCCAGCCGGCTGCTCGTCCTGGCGCAGAACCGCGAGGGCTACCTCAACTGCTGCGAGCTCTTGTCGCGCGGCTGGCTGCGCAACGCCGAGCGCGGCCACGCGCTGATCAAGTGGGAGTGGCTGGCCGAGTGCGCTGCCGGCCTGATCGTTCTCTCGGGCGCCGAAAGCGGATCGATCGGACAGGCGCTCACGGCCGGCGACCCGGCGCGCGCGCGTACCCTCGCCGAGCGTGCGCGCGGCGCCTTCGGCAATCGCTTCTACATCGAGGTGCAGCGCAACGGCATGCCCGGCTGCGAGGCGCAGCTGCGCGGCGCGGTCGAGCTCGCCGCCGCCTTGCGCCTGCCGCTGGTGGCGACGCACGGCGTGCAGTTTCTAGGCCCCGACGATCACGAGGCGCACGACGCTCGCGTCTGCGTCGCCGAAGGCGAGATGCTCGCCAATCCGAAGCGCGTCAAGCGCTTCAGTCGCGAGCAGTATTTCAAGTCGCAGGCGCAGATGCAAGCGCTCTTCGCCGACCTGCCGAGCGCGCTCGCCAACACGGTCGAGATCGCCAAGCGCTGCAACCTCGAACTCGTGCTCGGCAAGCCGCAGTTGCCCGACTTCGCGACGCCGCGCGTCGGCGAGGTGCCGGTGCCGATGGCCGAGTATTTCCGGATCGCTTCGCACGACGGACTGGAAGCGCGGCTCGGTCAGCTCTACCCCGAGCCGACGGAACGCGAGCGCGAGCGGTTGCGCTATCAGATGCGGCTCGATTTCGAGATCGAGACGAT
>JANXWR010000006.1 GCA_025351025.1 Burkholderiales bacterium
CCTTGTCCAGGTGCGCGGCATAGTTGCCGGTGTCGTAGGTCAGGCCCACCGGCGAGGCATAGGGGAACTCGGTGATGAAGTTCTGCCGGCGCAATGCGGCCGGGTCCAACTTCAAATCGCGCGCCGCCTGTTCGACGATGCGCTCGACCACGTAGGTCGCCTCCGGCCGGCCCGCGCCGCGATACGCGTCCACCGGTGCGGTGTTCGTGAACACCGCCTTGACCTCGGCATAGATCGCCGGCGTCTTGTACTGGCCGGCGAGCAGCGTGGCGTAGAGGATGGTCGGCACGCTCGAGGCGAAAGTCGAGAGATACGCGCCCATGTTGGCGATCGTCTTCACGCGCAGCGCGAGGAAGTTGCCTTGCGCGTCCATTGCCAGCTCGGCCGTCGTGACGTGATCGCGGCCATGCGCATCAGTGAGGAACGATTCGCTGCGCTCGGCCGTCCACTTGATCGGCCGGCCGACCCGCTTGCTGGCCCAGACCAGCGCCACGTCTTCCGGATAGAGAAAGATCTTCGAGCCGAAGCCGCCGCCGACGTCGGGCGCGATCACGCGCACCTTCGACTCCGGCAGGCTGAGCACGAAGGCGCACATCAGCAAGCGCTCGACGTGCGGGTTCTGGTTGGCGACGTAGAGCGTGTAGCTCGAGTCCGACTTGTTGTAGGCCGCGTTGGCGGCGCGCGGCTCCATCGCGGTCGGGATCAGCCGGTTGTTGACGATGTCGAGCTTGGTGACGTGGGCCGCTTTCGCAAACGAGGCATCGACCGCGGCTTTGTCGCCGTGGCCCCAGTCGTAGCAGGTGTTGTCGGGCACCTCGTCGTGCACCGCCGAGCCCTTCGTGTGCGCGCTGGCGATGTCGATCACCGGCGTCAGCTCTTCGTAGTCGATCTCGACCAGCTCGGCCGCGTCCTTGGCCTCGGCGATCGATTCGGCGACGATGAGGGCGACCTGGTCGCCGACGTGGCGTACCTTGTCGTGTGCGATGACCGGGTGCGCCGGCTCCTTCATCGGCGCACCGTCCTTGCTGTGGATCAGCCAGCCGCAAGGCAGGCCGCCGATCTTGGCGTTCACCAGATCGGCGCCGGTGATGATGTCGATCACGCCCGGCGACTTGAGCGCCGCGTCGAGCTTGACGGAGCGAATGCGTGCATGCGCGTACGGCGAGCGCAGGAAGACGCCGTAGCTCTGCGCGTGCAGGTTGACGTCGTCGGTGTACTGGCCGTCGCCGGTCAGAAAGCGCCGGTCTTCGCGGCGGCGAAAGCTTTGCCCGATGGGGGTCTTGGTCAGGTCCGGAACTTCGTTCATGTTGCCCATGTCGTGCTCCTCAGACCGCGACGGGCGTGGCGCCCGACTGGCAGAATTGGATCGACTTGACGATGTTCTGGTAGCCCGTGCAACGGCAGATGTTGCCGTCGAGGCCTTCGCGAATCTCCGCCTCCGAGGCCTTGGGGTTGTCAGCCAGCAGCTGCACCGCCGACATCACCATGCCGGGCGTGCAGAAGCCGCATTGCAGGCCGTGGCATTCGCGAAAGGCGGCCTGCATCGGATGCAGCTCGTCGCCCTTGGCGAGCGCCTCGATGGTCGTGATCTCGCTGCCCTGCACTTGCAGCGCAAGCATCGAGCAGGCCTTGATCGCCCTGCCGTTCATGTGCACCGTGCAGGCGCCGCACTGCGCCGTGTCGCAGCCCACGTGCGTGCCGGTGAGCTGCAGGTTCTCGCGCAAAAACTGCACGAGCAGCGTGCGCGGGTCGATCATCGCCTTGACGGCCTTGCCGTTCACGGTGAGGGAAATGGGTTGCTCCACGCCTGACTCCTTGGATCTGCACTGACGCCTCGGGCGGGAGATGCCGCCGATGGCCGTTCAGGGCATTGTTCGAGACGCAGGGTAGCCGGCAAAGGACGGGCTTTCCCTAATGAAACCGTCACCGCGCGGACACGCAGAAACCGGCGCCTACGCGGCGCAGCTCCGAAAGCCGAAGAAGCCGTCGTCGTGGCCGGGTTCGGCGAAGCGGCGAAAGCGCGCGCTGTGCAGGCTGCGCGGCGTCGCCAGGCTTGCGCCGCGCAGCACGCGTGCCCTGCCGAACGACGGCACCGAGTAGTCGCGCCAAGGCCCCGCGACGAAGCCTGGATACGGCCGGAAGGTGGTCGCCGTCCACTCCCAGACGTCGCCGAAGCGAAAGCCGCGCGTCGCGCCCTGGTGCGCCGCCGCTTCCCATTCGACCTCGCTCGGCAGGCGCCGTCCGGCCCAGCGGCACCAGGCCCCGGCTTCGTAGGCGCTGACGTGCACTGCGGGCTCGGCGTTGGCAACCCGCGTGAGCTGGCCGAAACGCCGGCGCAACACGCCATGACGCATCTGGTCGACGTGGCGCGGCGTGCGGCGCGCTTCGTGCTGCGCCCAGGCCCAGCCGGCCTCGCTCCAATGCGAGGGCTCGTCGTAGCCGCCGTCTTCGACGAACTCGCTGTACTGGGCCCAGGTGACGGCCTGGGCGTCGATCTCGAACTCCGGAATCGAGACCGGATGCGGCTCCCGCTCGTTGTCGAAGACGAAGCCCGGCGCGCCCGCGCCCTGCAGCCAGCGCGTCGCCGGAAAGAACAGCGGCGGCCGCGGCACCTGCGTGGCGAGGCGGGGCACCGTGCCCGCCGGCGGCTCGAAGCCGAGCGTCTGCGCGAGCACGGCAAGGTCCTCGAGATGCAGCTCCTCGTGGAACAGCGCGAGGCGATGGAAATAGAGCGCGTCATCGTCTTCCTCGCGCACCGCGCCGAGCAGGTCGAGCGTCGTCTCGAGCGACTCGACGAGGTAGTGCCGCGTTGCCTGCAGCTCGGGCAGCTCGCCCGCGGCGAGCTCGCGGCGCGCAGCGCGCGTCACGGCTGCCGGGTCGTACCAGCGATCGGCCCCGGGCAGGATCGAGGCGAGGCGCGGCCCGGCCGGGTCGGACCAGGCGCCGCGGCCGCGCTGCACGTTGCGGCCGATCAAGTGTTCCTGGAACCAGCCGATGTGGCCCAGCGTCCAGAGCGGCGGGTCGAGTGTGTCGGTGATCGCCGGCGCCAGCTCGCCGCCCAGGCGCAGGGCCTGGCCGGCCAGCGCCGTCTCGAGCAGCGTCGCCCAGGCAAGGACGCGGTTGCGCGTGTTGATCAGCGCCAGCGAGAGCAGATCCTTGCCGGCCGCACGAAGCACGGCGTAGTCGAGGTCGGCGGCCTGCAGCTCCATCATCGGCCCATGCTAACAACGCTGCTTCGGACCGTCGCCGCGGCCCGCAGGGAACGGTCGGCTACGGCGCGTGCATCTGCCGGCAGTTGAGCGGCAGGTAGCGGTCGGGGATGTTGGTCTTGTCGAGGCCGCGCGCGGTCATCGGCACCGGCGGCTCGGCGTGGCCGCAGGCCCAGGTGATCGGCACGACCGGCGCCGCCTCGACGACGCCGGGCCGAAAGCTCAGGATCTTGCCGGCGATGGCGGCGTTGGCGCGATTGCCGAAAGTCACCTGGACGGCGCCCGACTCGATGGCCACCGAGCTGACGAAGTTGTTGACGATGCTGGTCGCTGGCGGCAGGCCGGCGCTGGCGTTGTCGACCGGCATCGTCGCCAGCGTCGCCCAGGCCGCCGCGACCGGCACCTTGGCGACGTCGGCGAGCTTGGCCGCATCGACGATCTGGTCGCGGACGATCTTGTCGCTGATGCTCGGTGCGGCGAGCAGGGCCAGCACGGCGATGATGCCGACGACGACCATCAGCTCGATCATCGTGAAACCCGACACTGCGGCGCGGCGGCAAATGTCGTAAGGTCGGCGGAAAAGATGCGAGCGCTGCATGCAGGGTGAAATGGAAATGCTCCGGGAGCTCGGCTTCACATGGCCGACTCCAGCCTACATTGTCGGCGCGATCCTGTTCGGCCTGTTCGGCTTGTTTGCCTACTACTACGGCAAACGTCGCCAGCACCGCGCCATCAAATGGCTCGGCGTCGCCCTCATGCTCTATCCCTACGTCGTGCCGACCACCTGGGCGCTCTATGCGATCGGCGTCGCGCTGACGGCCGCCGCCTGGTTCTATCGCGACCAGTGACGGCGAGGCCGGCGACGCGTCCGGTTACGGACGTTTCGAATAGGCCTCGTCGAAAGCGGCGCGCAGTCGCTTGCTGACCGGCGGCAGCTGGTCGACGACCGCCCTGGCCCAGTCGAAGTAGGCGCGCTTGCGCTCGAGCGACCAGCCGCGCGGCGGGTTCGTCGCGACGTCGCGCAGGTTCGAGGTCTTGTCGGCGAGCTTGACCAGCGCGGCGCGCTTGCTCATATGCGGCGCGTGCTCGATCTGCAGGCGCTTGCGATCGGCCTTCTCGAGCGTCTTGTCGTCGGTCACCTCGCGCACCACGTCGGCGACCTTGGCGCCGAACATGGCGTGGATCTCTTCGAAGGTGGTGTCGGTATCCTCGACCGTGTCGTGCAATACTGCGGCGATCAGCGTCTTCGTGTCGCTGATGCCGCCTTCGACGGCGAGGGCGCGGGCCAGCGCGATCGGGTGGTTGATGTAGGGACTGGCCTCGACGTCCTTCCTCCGCTGCGCCCGGTGCTTGTGGGCGGCAAAGGCCAGCGCTTCGAACAGCTGCGATTCGACCGGTGCCCGTTTCATCGAAGTAGCCTTCTCGTCACGACACGCCGATTCTCCCTCGCCTGGCTGGCATGCGGACGGGCGATCCGGTGGCGCGCGCGAGCGGTGCCGTCCTACGGCCGATGCCCCTGCCTTCGACCTAACCTGTGTGCTCCAGGCGCCCGAGCGCGCCGATCGCGCGGCCCCGTCGCGCGGCCAAGCCCAGGAGAAGATTCCATGAACCCCCACTCCCTTTCCGTCCACGGTCGCACGATGGCTGCCCTGGCCGTCGCGGCCCTCGCCGGCGCCCTCTCGGCACCAGCGTTTGCCGCCGACAGCGCCACCAGCGAAGCGAACGCGCGTTACCAGAAGGAGCGCGCCGACTGCGAAGCCGGTCGCACCGCCGAAGACAAGGCCACCTGCCTGAAGGAAGCCGGCGCCGCTCAGGAAGAGCGCAAGCGCAAGACGCTCGACAACAGCGGCTCGCCGGTCGCCAACGCCACCGACCGCTGCAACGTCATGCCGGCCAAGGACAAGGCCGACTGCCTGGCGCGCGTGCTCGGCCCGGTCAAGTCGAACCAGACCGTCACCACCTCGGGCAGCGTCGCTGGCGGCGGCGTGCTCAAGGAGACGACGACGACGACGCCTGGCGCCATCATCGTCATCCAGCCGGCGCCGCCGGCCCCGCCCGCCAGCGCGCCGTAACCCGGTCCCCGCCCGGCCGCGCACAGCGCGGCAGAGGCGGCGAGCGGCTGCTATAACGCGCCCTCCCCTTTTCGGCGAGCGCCGTGGCCGCCCTGCACATCACCGACATCGAGTCGGCCATCAACTGGTGGCGCGACAAGCAGCCCTCGCCCGACGGCATCACCGCCTGCGGCGAGGTGCTCGCGCTCGCCGCGATCTACGCCCTGATGGTCTACTACCACGAGGTGGAGTGCGACGAGGCGACGATGCCGGCCGCGGCGCAGGCGGCCTGGCTCGCCTGGTACGCGACGACACCCGACGCGCCGTGCATCGCCATCTGCTCGACAAGCCAGGGCGACGCGATCTGCAAGGGCTGCGGCCGCAGCTTCGAGGAAGTGCAGCGCTGGACCTCGATGTCGCCGGCCGAGAAGCGCGTCACCTGGCGGCGTATCACGCAGGAAGGCACGGCCTGGCGCTTCAACCGCTACGCCGAGCGTGCGCTGCACGGCGAGGTCGCTGCCGAGACGCCTGAGCCCGACAGCGCGCACGTCGCGTCTTCATGACGCAGCCGAGTTTGCGAGAAAGCGCGCTGCGCTTGTTGCCTCTGGCCTGGCCGGTCTTCATCGGCCAGATCGCGGTGCTGTCGTTCAGCACCGTCGACACTGTGATGGTGGCGCGCGCCTCGGCGCTCGATCTGGCCGCGCTGGCGATCGGCGGCTCGACCTACATCTCGATCTTCGTCGGCCTGATGGGCGTGGTCCAGGCGATCGGGCCGATCGCCGGCCAGCTGTTCGGCGCTGGCAAGCTCCGCCAGAGCGGCCACGAAACCGAGCAGGGTGTCTGGGTCGCGCTGGCACTCTCGCTGCTCGGCTGCACCTTCCTGCTCTGGCCCGAGCCCTTTCTCGCCCTGGCGCGGACCGAGCCCGCGGTCGCCGACAAGGTGCGCGGCTACCTGCACGGTCTCGCCTTTGCCCTGCCGCCGGCGCTTGTCTTCATGGCCTACCGCAGCTTCAACGTCGCGGTCTCGCGGCCCAAGGCGGTGATGGTGCTGCAGCTCGGCGGGCTGGCCCTCAAGGTGCCGCTCAACGCCCTGCTCGTGTTCGGCTTCACGCTGCCGACGCCGTTCGGCGAGTGGCAGGTTGCCGCGCTCGGCGCACCGGGCTGCGGCGTGGCGACGGCGATCGTCATGTGGTGCCAGCTGCTCGCCGCGATCACGCTGCTGCGCCGCGATCCGTTCTACAAGCCGTTCGGCCTGGGCTACCGGCTGAGCGCGCCGAACCGGACCAGCCTGGCCGCCTTGCTCAAGCTCGGCATCCCGATGGGCCTGTCGATTCTGATCGAGGTCACCGGCTTCACCTTCATGGCCTTCTTCATCTCGCGCATCGGCGCGACGCCGGTGGCTGGGCACCAGATCGCCGTCAACATGGTCTCGCTCATGTTCATGCTGCCGCTCGCGATCGCCAACGCCTCGGCCGTGCTCGTCGCGCAGCGCCTCGGCGCCGGCGACAACGCCGATGCCAGCCGCATCGGCTGGGCCGGCCTCGAGATCGGCGTGCTCTGCGCCGCCCTGCTCGGCAGCACGGTCTACCTGCTGCGCGAAAACATCGTCGGGCTCTACACCGGCAACCCCACCATCGTCGCCGCGGCGCTGCCGCTGCTCGCCTGGGTGGCGCTCTTCCACATCTGCGACGCGGCGCAAACGATCGCCGCCTTCGTGCTGCGTGCGCACCGCATCGCGACGGTGCCGCTGATCGTCTACGTGGTGGCGATCTGGGTCATCGGCCTGGGCGGTGGCTACCTCGTCGCCTTCGTCGTCACCGACGTCGGGCCAGCCTGGCTGCACGGCGCGCAGGGCTTCTGGTCAATGGCCGCGCTCGGCATCGGCTTGGCGGCGGCCAGCCTTTCAGGCTATCTCGGCTGGACGCTGCGACGCGAACGCGCGCTGGCGATGCACACCAAAGCAACCTTGTCATCCTGAATGCAGTGAAGGATCTCTCCCATGGAGATCCTGCCGCTTTCGCTCAGGATGACGGCGGCGCCGGCAGCTCGATCGTGAAGCAGCTGCCGCCGCCTTCGCGGCCGTCGCAGCGCACGCTGCCGCCGTGCCGCTCGGCGATCTGCTTGACCAGCGACAGGCCGAGGCCGACGCCGCCGGCCTGCTCGGCGTGGCCCGGCAGGCGAAAGAAGGGCTCGAAGATGCGCTCGCGCATGGCCGGCTCGATGCCGGCGCCGCGATCGAAGACCTGCACCGTCGCGCCGGGACGGCCGCGCGCCGTCGGTTGCAGCGTCACGACGATCTCGCCGCCGCCGTAGCGGCGCGCGTTCTCGAGCAGGTTGCGCAGGGCGCGGCGCAACAGCCGCTCGTCGCCGCTGACGAAGACATCGCCAGCGGATTCGACGCTGGCGTCGACGCGCGAGGCCTCCTCGGCGGCGACGGCGAGCAGATCGACCTTGTCGCGATGCAAGGGATCCTGCGCGCCGTCAAGGCGGCTGGCGAGCAGCACTTCCTCGACCAGCGCATCGAGCTCGGCGACGTTGCGGTCGATCTCGCGCTTGAGCTTGTCGCGTTGCGGCGGGTTGGCGCTGTCGAGCAGCGAGACGGCCATCTTCATGCGCGCCAACGGCGAGCGCAGCTCGTGGCTGGCGTTGGCGAGCAGCGAGCGATGCGACTGCACCAGCGCCTCGACCCGGCCCGCGGCGACGTTGAAGCTGCTCGCCACCGCCGCCACCTCGTCGCTGCCGGAGACGGCGACGCGATGGCTCAGCTCGCCGGCGCCGAACTGCTCGACGCCCCGTTTCAATGCCTCGAGCCGACGCGTCAGCCGGCGCACCACCGGGTAGGCGCCGGCGGCGACGGCGATGAAGAGCACGAGCAGGATGATCGCCAGGCCGGCACCGCGCGGAAAGCCCGGCGGCAGAAAGGGCCACGACGGCGGCGGCGGACGGCCTCGCACGTCGCGCGCGCCTTCCGTGCTGCGCACGCCGCCGCCCTGGCGCATCTGCCCGGGCCGCATCGTCCACAGGGTTCGGCCGTCGTCGAGCTTGACCGCGAAGGGACGGATCTGGCCTTCGTCAACGCGGCGCACGAACGAGTCGGAGGCGCCGATGCGCGTGCCGCTGGCGTCGTCGAGGGCAAGCGGGATGCGCAGGCGCTGCGACCACTCGCGCAACGCCGTCGCCTGCGTCTCGACAGGCGCGTCGGCGCCGGGCAGCGAGTGCTGGATCAGGTCGGCCCAGGCGCCGAGGCGTTCGTTCTGCATCGACTCGTTGCGAATGCGCTCCTGGTCGAGATGGCGCTCGACGACGAAGCCGGAAGCGAACGCGAAGAGCAGCAGCACGACCACGACGGTGGCGTAGATGCGCAGGTAGAGGCTCTTCATGCCGCTCTCACTCGCGAGCGTCGGTGCGCCGCGCTGCGGCACTCGCCTGCGGACGGCAGCGACCGCTCATTGGGGTTGCGTTGTGCTTCGCACTCTGGTATTCGCCCTTGGGGCGGCCCGGCGGGCTCATGCGGCGGCTTCGTCGGCGTCCTGCTTCCTCGCGAACACGTAGCCGGCGCCGCGCACGGTCAAGACGCGGCGCGGCGCCTTCGGGTCGTCTTCGATGACGGCGCGGATGCGCGAGATGTGCACGTCGATCGAGCGGTCGAAGGCTTCGAGCGGGTGACCCTTCAACGAATCCATGATCTGGTCGCGCGTCAGCACGCGGCCCGGGCTTTGCGCCAGCACGACGAGCAGGTCGAACTGGTGGCCGGTCAGGTCGCAGGCCTTGCCGCCGAGGCGGGCGACGCGCGCGCCGAGATCGATCTCGAGCCGGCCGAAGCTCAGCACGTCGTCGTCGGCCGGCAGCGGCGAGGCGCGGCGCAGCAAGGCCTTGACGCGGGCGAGCAGCTCACGCGGCTCGAATGGCTTGGGCAGGTAGTCGTCGGCGCCGAGTTCGAGGCCGACGATGCGGTCCATCGGCTCGCCACGCGCCGTCAGCATGAGCAGCGGCAGCTGGCGGGTACGGCTTTCGCCGCGCAACTCCCGGCAGAGGTCGAGGCCGTCGCCGTCGGGCAGCATGAGATCGAGGACGAGCGCGTCGTAGCTGCCGCCGGCGAGGCGGTTGCGCCCGGCGGCCAGAGTCCCGGCGGTTTCGACCTCGAAGCCCGAATGGCCGAGGTAGTCGGCCACCATCGACGCGAGGCGGGCGTCGTCGTCGATGAGAAGGAGGCGTGGTGTCATGCGCTGAGAGTACCTGTCATCCTGAGCGAAGCGAAGCATCTCCACTCTCGAAGAGGTTCGTCGCTTCGCTCAGGACGACACGCGGCGGCCGGTCGGCCGCAACGTGTCGATTATCGGCCCGGCGCGGCGCGCTCCATGCGCTTCATCCGCTCTTCCATCCGCGACTGGCGATCACGCATGCGCTCGCCGACCGTGGCGCGCTGCTCGGGTGTCAGCACGTTGGCGACGGCGACCATCGCCTGCGTGACGCGGCGGCTCATCTGGTCGTGCTGCTGCAGCATCTGCTGGCGCAGCTCCTCGGCGGCGTTGGCGTCGACCGTCGGCGCCGTGAAGATCTGCATGCCGCGCTGGCGCAGGCCGCGGCCGGCGGCGGCCTGCGCCTTCAGGTCGGCCGCGGTTTGTGCCGCGATCTGCTTGATCTGGCTGCGCTGCGCGTCGCTGGCGTTGAGGCCGTCGAGCATGTGGTCGATCATGCGGCCCATGTGCTCGGGCGAGCCGTGGAACATCATGCCCGGGCCGTCCATGCCGTCGCGCATGCCGTGGTGGCCCATGCCACCTTCCATGCCGGGCCGGGGTGGCGCCGGCTGCGCCCAGGCCGACACGCCGATCGCGGCGAGCAGCGTCACCAGCATGCCGATCACCACCATCTTGACCCGGTGCCCTTGTGCGGTTCGTTCATACCGCGCTGTCCTGCTTGTCATCGTCTTGCTCCAGAGCCCGACTCTCGGGCGTTGGAGCAATGATGGCGAGGCGCGGTAACGCCGGGGTGGCTTCGGGGTAAAGATCTGTGAAGGCTCGGCGGTCTCGAATCCGCGCGACGCGATGTCCGGTTCGGCCGGCGCAGGCCGTACTTCGAGGTGTCCGGCGACTGCCGCAGAATCGCGCGTCGTCGTCGACAGCGATCAACGAGGTGTCCCTTGGCTGATAACGAGCGTCCGCCGTGCCGGCTGGTCATTTGCTGCGACGGCACCAACAACACGCTGACGGCGGGAACCGAGGACACCAACGTCCTGCAGTTCTACTCCTGGCTGCGGCAGAACGCGACGCCCGAGCACGTTCTGTACTACGACCCCGGCGTCGGCACGCCCGACGCGGTGCCGCCGACCGACCCCATCGATTGGGCCAGCCGCACCTGGGAGCGCGTCGCCGGCCTGGCCTCGGGGCGCGGCGTCTACGACAACATCGCCGAGGGTTATCTGTTCCTGATGCGCCGCTGGCGCGACAACCGCGACCGCATCTACTGCTTCGGCTTTTCGCGCGGCGCTTTCACGGTGCGCTGCGTCGTCGGCATGGTCAACCTGTTCGGCATCCTCGCGCCCGAGCACGAGAGCATGGTGCCGACGCTGGTCGGCATCTACTTCTCGCTGCCGAACGACAAGCAGGGCTGGTTCCTGCAGCGCGCGACGCGCTGGCTGCATCGCGCCACGGCGCGCCGGGAGCCGGCCGCGGCGCAGGTGGCGGGCCACAACCAGACCGCCGCCGGGGTCACGCGCCAGCAACTCGCCGACCAGGTGCGGGCCCTTTTCACGACGCCCGCCGGCAGCGATGCCGAGGTGCATTGGGTCGGCGTCTGGGACACGGTCGAGTCGGTCGGCCTGCCCGGCCCGCTCTCGCGCAGCAACCCGAGCACGGCGACGATGCGCGGCAAGCGCGTCAAGAACGTGCGCCATGCGCTCGCCTTCGACGAGCATCGCTGGACCTTCGAGCCGCGTCTCTACGAGGAGCCCGGCGACATCAAGAGCGGCGGCCAAACCCTCGAGCAACGATGGTTTCCGGGCGTGCACTGCGACGTCGGCGGCAGCTATCCGGTGCGCACGGCGGGGCTGCCCGAAGCGGCCCTCGAGTGGATGGTCGGCGAGGTCGCCAGCGATCTCGGCGTGCCGCCCTTGCCCAGGCGCGATCTGCACCGGCTGCGCCACGACGCGCTGTGGGACACGGCCTGGTGGGCGCTCGCCGGCATGTGCCTGCGCAACATGCGGCCGAAGTCGGTCGACGGCACGGCCATCGCCGTGATCCCGGTCAACCCCGTGCCGCCGATAACGGAGAGCGTCTGGGACCACGCCCGGCCGTTCTGGCCGATCGGTGTCGCGCTGCTCCTCGGCATCGTCTTCGTGTCTTTCTCCGGTGCCTGCCTGAGCGAATCCGGCTGGCCGCGCTGGGACGACTTCGGCGCGTGGCCGCACGTCCACTGGTGGGCCAGCCAGTTCGCGCGCGACCAGCTGGCCACGCTCACGGGACATGGCCTGCTCGATGCGGGCACCTGGCAAAAGTGGAAGGCCGTGCATCCGGGCTGGGCGATGTTCTGGGACTTCGCCTTCATCGGCTGCTGGGGCTATCTGGTGGCGCGAGTCGCCTCGCGTGCGTTCGCCTGGATGGCCGGGGTGCGCGACGAGAAGTCGGGGGCGCCGTTCTGGCGCTGGCTCGGCATGGCGCCGCTCCTGGCCGTCGGCAGCGATGTCTGCGAGGACCTGTTCACGCTCGCCGCGCTGGCCATGGACGGCATGGGCGCGCAGCCGCTGCGTGTCGTCTGCCTGCTCCTGGTCGGGCTGGCGTCGGCGGGCAAGCTGGCCGGCCTGGTCGCGTGCCTGCCGCTGCTCGCGGTGCGGCTATGGATAGCCATGCCGTGGGTGGAGCGGTTTCGCCGCGCTTGAGACGCGACGGGGCGGTACCGGCCGCGCGCGCGAGGTAGTCGCAGGCCGCTGCTCGCGACGCGCTAGCGTTTGCGCGGTTCTTCGTCGGCTCTTTTCTTCTCCTCGTCGCCCTTCGCGTCGGGCCCGGCCCTCGGCGAGGACGCGCGCGGGGGTGGAGGCGCCGCCACGGCCGGCTTGGGTTGCGCGGCCCTCGCCGCATCGGCCTTCGCCGCCTCTGCCTTCGCTGCTTCTGCCTTCGCTGCTTCTGCCTTCGCCGCATCGGCTCTCGCCGCGGCGGCCTTCGCCGCTTCTGCCTTCGCCGCTTCGGCTTTCGCCGACTCGGCTCGTGCCGCTTCGGCCTTGGCGGCTGCAGCCCTGTTTGCTTCGGCCCTGGCCGCGTCGCCTCTGGCGGCCTCGGCGCGGGCGGCCTCGGCCTTGCCGGCTTCGACACGCGCTGCTTCGGCCTTCGCGGATTCCGCCTTGGCGACATTGGCGCGGGCGGCTTCTGCCTGCGCGGCCTCGGCCCTCGAAGCATCCGCCTTCGCGGCCGCCGACCGCGCCGACTCGGCTTTCGCCGCTTCTGCCTTTGCCGCATCCGCCCTCGCGGCGTCGTTTCGGGCCGCGTCTGCCTTGGCGGCTTCCGCTCTGGCGAGATCCGCCCTTGTTGCGGCCGCCCGGGTCGCATCGGCCTTCGCCGCTTCCGCCTTCATTGCTTCGGCCTTGGCTGCTTCTGCCCTGGCTGCTTCGGCTCTTCCGGCTTCCGCCTTCGCGGCGTCGGCCTTTGCGGCATCGCCGCGTGCCGTCGTTGCCCTCGTGGCCTCGGCCTTCGCCGCATCCGCTCGGGTCGCTTCGGCCTTGGCCGCTTCCACCTTGGCGGCCTCCAGCTTGGCGGCCTCCGCCTTGGTTGCGTCTGCCTTGGCCGCGTCTGCCTTGGCCGCATCAGCTCTGGCTGCACCGGCCTTGGCCGTGTCGGCCTTCATCGCCTCCGCCTTCGCTGCCTCCGCCCTGGCCGCTTCTGCTTTCGCGGCATCGGCGTTGGCCGCACCGGCCTTCGCCGCATCGGCCCGTGCCGCGGCCGACCTGGCGTCATCGGCCGGGCGTCCACCGACAGTGGCCTCGGCACGAGCCGCATCGGCCTTGCGGGCCTCGGGTGTCTTCGGTGCCGGCGCCGTCGCCGGCGGCGGCGCTGCGGGTGCCGGCGCGCGGGCCGCGGCGATGACGCTGACCTTCGCTTCCGGCCCGGGCACGACCGCGGGCTTCAATTGCACGCGCTGCGCTTCGTCGATGGGCTTGCCCGGATTCGCCGCGAGATGCTTCTGCTGCTCGACGAAAGGCACCGGTGGCGGCGGCGGCGCCGTGTGCGCGACGACCGCCAGCTCCCGGGCCGGCGGCTTGGCCAGCGCCACCGGCGAGCCGCCATGCACGCTCTGCTGCTCCGGCGCGACCGTGGCGACGTGCGCAACCGGCGCGCTGAGCGCCGCTTCTCTCGACAGCGGCACGGCGGCTCGGGCCACCGACTGCGACTGCGCGAAGGCCTGCGCCGGCACGGCGACCACCGCACCGCTCACCTGCTGGTTGACGTAGACGGTCTTCACGATGTTCGTCGTGTTGTTGACGATGGTCGTGTTGGTGACGTTGGTCGTGTTGTAGACGTTGGTGATGGTGGTCGGCGCGATCACCGCATTGCTGCGATTGATGTTGTCGAAATAGCCGCGACTCACCGGATACGACGGCTGATAGACCTCGCGCGGGGCGAGCGGGAACCAGCCGACCGCGGCGGCCACGGCGCTGCCCACCGAGACCGAGACCTGGAAGTTCTTGCCGCCGACGAAGGCCACCAGCGCCGGCGCATACACCGCCTGCTCGCGCGGCGGGCCGGGCACCCAGCCCCAGGTGCCGTTGAAGTTGGCCCAGCGGCCGTAGTGCGACACGGCAAAGCCCCAAGGGGCGTCGTCGACCCAGGTCCAGCCCCACGGATCGACCCAGGCCCAGTGGCCGTCGTGATACGGCGTCCAGCCGGCGGCGACACGGGTCGGCGTCCAGACGCTGCCGTAGGTCGGATCGGCGCGCCAGCTGCCGTTGGCATCGAGATCCTCGTAGCCGACGACTTCCTGCGACACGTAGCGAGCCGACGGCGACGTGTCGGCGCGACGATCGCGATCGCGCGCCCAGCGGTCGAGGTCGTCGTCGCGCCGCACGGGCAGCGCGTCGTAGTCTGACAAGCCGGTGCCGTAGAAGCGATAGCTCTGCCGCGGCGTGACCGCATAGGAAGCGCCTTCGCCGTAGACCTCGGCCTCGCCGTTCTGCACCGACACCGCCGTAGCGTCGTCGTTGGGATCGACATCGATGCGGTACTCGCCGGGCCGACGGATCGTGAACGCGAGATTGGGCGTGTCGACCTCGAAGCTCTGTTCCGGCGCGAGGTGGCGCACGCGGATCTTCAGCGTGCCCTGCGACAGCTGGACCTGGGCGATGCGGTCGTCGAGATTGAGAAGCGTCACGCTGCTGCCGGCGCCGAGCCGGATCGCGGCGCCGCCCACCTGCAGCTCGGCGCGAGAGCTCGCGTCGGCCCAGAGGCGGTCGCCGGTCGTCAGCGGCCGGTTGATCACCGCCTGCACCCAGTCGGGCTGCGACGCCGGCGAAAAACTCACCGTGCCGCTGATGTAGCCCAGGCGCGCCGCGCGCGATGGCGGCTCGGCCGAAGCGAGGCCGCTCCACACGAGGGTCAGACAGCCCAGAAACAGCGCCGCGGGCCGGCGAAAGTTTTGCGTTTTCATCGGAATTTCTTTCCAAGGTCGCCAAGGCCGTGAGCTCGAGTGCGCAACACGCGCGGCAGCTGCGATCGGTCGAATGAGTCTGATCCGCGATCGGGGAAACGTCCGCAGGCAAAGGCCGTTGCTTGCGGTAGTAGCCTTCCTACGCGGACAGGCAGACGAAGCGCCTGCCGAATCCCCGACGCCGTGTTCCTTCAGCGCGTCCCGGAGACCTCGACATCGACGCGGCGGTCCGGCTGCAAGCAGGCGATGAGCTTGGCGTTCGCCTTGCTGCCTCGGCGGTCGTCGGCCTTCGTGACCGGGTTGGACTCGCCTCTTCCGACGGCCGTGATCTTCGCGGCGTCGATGCCGCCTGAGGCGACAAGATAGGCCTTGACCGCCGTGGCACGCCGCGCAGACAACGCCAGGTTGTAAGCTTCGGTCCCAATACGGTCGGTGAAGCCTTCTACCGCGATCATCTCGAATTGCGTGCCGGAAAGATCCTTGGCGAACTTGTCGAGCGCCTCTTTGCCCTCGGGTCTAATGACCGCCTTGTCGAAGGTGAACAGCGAGTCCGCCGAGAAACTCACGCGCCGACGCTCCGGCGCAATGGGGGCGGGCGCCAGCGGGGCAGCGGCAATCACCATGGGCGTGGGTGGTTCCGGCGCGTGGGCAGGCGCGACGTAGGCGGGGGCGGCCATGGCGCGCGGTGCGGGCGCGGGCGCTCGACCAAACGGGAACACGAGACTCACCGAGTACAGATTGATATCGCCGTGATTGCCGACGGCGTCGTTGACGCGGTAGCGCTCTGCCTCGGCCCGCATCAGGAACGATCGGCTGAATTCGTACTGCAGGCCAAGGCCCGCCTTGTAGTTGAGCTCGCTCTTGCTCGGATTCGGATTGAGCACGCTGACGGCGCCGGTGCCACTGAAGTTGTCGCTCGCCCTTGCGAACTGTCCGCCGACTCGCGCGATCGCGAAAAAGCGATCGGTGAGCGGCAGCGTGCCTACCAAATCAACGTTGAGGCCGCGCAACTTGATCCGGCCGTTGAGCGTGCCAGCCGGCGTAGTGGTCGACGTGAATCCGAACTTTCCGAGATCGAAGTAACCGCCCTCGATGGCGAAGTTCCGGTTCAGTTGATAGCCACCGAAGAGTTTGTACGCTACGCTGCTCTCGTCGCGGCTCATCGACGTCGTGGTCAGACCCGAAGCGAGCAGGCTCGCGGTGATCCGGTTCTCGTCGATCTTCGCCCGTGACTGGCCGATCGACAGTCCGCCGTAGATGTAGCTGTCTTCCTGCGCGAATGAGGCAGTGGCAACGACCGAGCCGAGCCCGGCAAGAGTCAGCAGGCGCAGGACTTGTGTGGATTTCATTGCGTTCTTCCGTGCTGTCGCGAAACGCCGGTGGCCGGCGGGTGACATCGTTGTCACGGTGCAACCACCGTGGTGTTGACCATCGTCACCGACGCCGTGAGGCCGAGCGCCCGGCCGATCAAGGTGGTCTGGATGGTCTGCCCGGCGGTGGAGATCGTGACGCCTGCCGGCGCGATGATCGTGCCGACCATGGTGCTGCCGTCTTCGATACGGGCGGCGCTGCCGACCTTCCAGAACACGTTCTTCGCCTGCGCGCCGTTGATCAGCGTGACGATCCGCGGCGTGGCGCTGAGTCCGACGGTCAAGGATGCGGCACTCTGGAACACCCACGTCGCGTTGGCATCGCCCTGCGCGTCGAGCGTGAGGTTGCCCGTCGTGATGGCGAATGTTCCTCCGGCCGCTGTGTAGACGGCGGGCAACAGCACCAGGCCACCGAGTTGGCCGGCGCCGGGGTCGCTGCCCGGCGGCATCGCCGCGAGGGTGTTGTATGCGGTGGTCGCGTCGGCCAAGGCCTGCGTCGCAATGGCCATCGACGCGAGCGTTCCAGGTGCCGGCGGAGCGCAGTCGATGCTGCCGTTGACGGCACCGATGTTCAGCGGCGTCTGCGTGTACACGTTCGCGGCGTCATGAAAACCGGTGACGAGCGTGCAAGCCGCGGTGGTGCCGAGGTTGCCGCCCACGACCGTGTTGATGCCCTCATTGGTGACGCCGGCGCCACCGCCGAATGCGCCGAACGACGCAGCGGTGCCCAGATTGACAGTGCCTGCGCAGGCCTGCGTTCCGGTCGTGAATCCCCAGACTCGATCGGCGGCGAGCGCATTGCCCGCCAGGTCCTTGACGCCGGCGGCGCCGGATTTGACCGTGGCGACCAATGCCCGGCTGGCCGGAAAGCCGGCGGCGCTCGAGGGATCGAAGCTTGCTATCTGCGTCGCGGCGTTGTAGGTGACCACGCCGGCCACAGCGACGCCGTTGTCGGTGACGATGAACGTGGCGGCATTGATCGTGGCCGGGTCCGTCGCCTCGCTGAAGGTCGCGCTGACGGTCTTCGTCAGGCACACCCCAGTACTGGCGTCGAGCGGGTTGATGGCGGTCACCGTCGGTGGCGTGCTGTCGCCCGTGGCCCCTGTGGTGAAGGTCCACATCTGACTGCCTGAGTTCGGCGAGACGGCCGTGTTGCCGGCGAGCGCGTTGCCCGCGAGATCGGTGGCTGCGACGCTGATCGTGGCCGTGAACAAGGTGGCGCTTGCCAGCGGCCCCGCCGACGGCGTGAACGTCGCCGTCCTCGACGCGACGGAGTACGTCGCCGTGCCGGCCACGGCGGTTCCGAGCGTTGTGTTGGTGAGCGTGAAACTGCCGGGAATCGTGACCGGAGCCATGTCCTCGCTGAAGACCGCGTTGATCTTCGTGTTGGTAGGCACGTTGACGGCCGCCGACGCCGGGAAGGTCAGGACGACGGTCGGGCGCGTCGTATCTGCCAACGGGCCGGTCATGAAGCTCCACACGAAATCGGCTGCGAGCGGGAAGCCGCTGCTGTCCTTTGCGGCAGTGGTGATGGTGGCAACGCAAAGCGTGCTCGCGGGAAGCGGCGCACTCGGCGTCAGGGTGGCCGTTTGCGAAGGTGCGTCGTAGGCGACCGTCGCCGCCACCGCTGTCCCTGCGGGGCACGCCAGGGTAAAGCTCGATACGAGCGTCGCCGGAGCCATCGTCTTGCTGAATGTCGCCGTGACCCGACTGTTGGTGGCGACGCCCGTGACAACGGGCGTCCGGGCCGCCGGGGATGTCGCCGTCACCGTCGGCGCGATGCCGACCCCTGGACTGCCGAGTATCGGGTCGAGGCCGCCGCCGCAGCCGGCCAGCACGGCGACCAGCCATCCGCAAAGCCAGGCCGATCGCGATCTGAAAGAAGCGTGGTGCGAAGTCATGTCGTGTGTTCCTGCGGGGTCGGCGACGGCGCATGGCGTGCGTCAAAGGCGCGTTATAGAAGGTAGAAGGGCGACCGAGCGCCGTCTGTTCGTTTCCGTACCCAGGGCCCGTGGGCCGGACACACCGGGCCGGCAAGCGTGAACAAAGGCCGATCGGACTCGCGGGAGCGAGACGACCCCTGCCGGTGAGGGCGCGAGGTGTGTGCGGGTCGAACGCGTGCCGGCGCGCCGGCGCGATGCCTTCTCGTCGAGAAGGGTCAGGGACGGGTCAAGGCTTCGTCGTCCCCTTGTCGGGGGCGGCGGCGCCGACCGGACGATCGTCGCAATAGAACTGCACCTCGGCGGTCTGCAGGCCCAGCACGAGCCAGCCCGTCGTCTGCCCGACGGTGATGACGGCGCGCTTGCCGTCGGCAGCGCAGAACTCGTTGGCCCGCTGGATGCCGCGCGCCTTGATCTCGGCATCGGTGGGCGAGCCGCGGCCCGCTTCGGGCCGGACCCGGTAGGTGCCGGGACCGGTCTTGACGACGTCGGGGGCGGTCGAGCAGCCGGCGAGGGCAAGCAGCGTGAGGGCGATGAGAAATTTCATGCGTGGGTTTCGGCGAGCAAGCTCGGGCGGACGATAGACCGGCCGACCCCGGGAGTCGAACCGGCGTCGGCGCCATACGTCAACATTGGAGTCGATTCCGTGCAGAGGTGTGCAAGCGGATGTTGCATGAGCCGGCAGGCCCGCGCCATTCCATGTAGACGCCCAGCGTCGGCGCCGCTGGATCCCGCAGTGGCGCATCGACCACCCTGGTCCAGCCGATGCGCAGATAGAAGGCTTCGGCGTCACGCGTATACAGGCCCACAGGTTGACGCCGCAGCTCTGCTCCAAGCTCGACGGCATGCGTGCACAACAGCCGCCCCACGCCGCGCCGCCGCCAACGCGGCGTCACGTAGACACCCGCCAGCGAACAGATCGACGCCGCGCTCGAGGGATGCGCATCGTCGACCAGGCTGGCGGTGCCGACGGGCGTTTGGCCGGCAAGCGCCACAAGCGCCATCGGCAGGGCGCCGCGATTCATGCGAACACGCATCTCGGCCACGGCCTGCGCCTTCGTGAGGTTCCATGCCTGCAGCCACTCGCGATGCAGCCAGCCGGCACGACCGGAAGCGCCGCAGGATGATCGGCCAGCGCGACGACGCTTACCGCGTCGATCGACGCCATCTCATTCGGCGACGATCGTGATGCCGAGCCGCCGCAGTCCGTCGATGGCAGGTGGCGACACGAAGACCTTCAGCTCCAGCATCTTCTTGTAGAGCGTCCCGGCCAACTCGACGTTGTCGGCGTCGATCGCCTTGTTCAACGCCACGCGCGTGTCGTTGATTGTCTTGGTCCTGGCGTCTTCGAGCTTCTTGGCCTCGACGACTCTGGCCGCGGCGAGCTGCTTCGTCTTGTCCCAGGTTTCCCCGAGCGTACGAATGCGCCCGCGCGCGAGACCGACGTCGTAGGCGTTCAGCGCATCGCGGACGCCTTGGCGCAGCCTGTCGATCTCGCCGACCTCTTCGTCCGTGGCTCCCCCAGGAAATCCCTTGATGGCTCCCAGTTCGTACCAAAGGTCGTCCACCTCAAGGGCAAATGCCCAGAACGCTTCGGAGCTCTTGCCCCGGCGCCGGGCGAGCAGCGTATTCAGCCAGCCCTTGGGGTACTCCCTGGCGCGCATCGGATAGCACGTCGTCAGGTCCATCGTGTCGCCAAGCAGGATCGCCTGATAGTGCACGCCGCCGACTTCCGCATCCCTGCGGTCGGCGCTGAAATACCGCCACGCGCCCGGGTCGGTCGGCATCGCGCGCAGCGCCTCGTCGAAATCGCCGTCGGTGGCGAAGACGGCCACGCTGTCGGGGTGAGCGGTCAGCGCCTCTCCGGCCTTCCAGATGCCCGCGTGGGTATGCCGCTGCCTGGCGTGCGGCTCGCCGTTGCGAGTCGAGACCTTGTAGGGCGGCTCGCTTCGTCGTCTGGGCTCATCCACGTCAGCGATGCGCAAACCGGTGGCCTGGCTGTAGCCTCGGCACCAGTTGACAGCGGCCGGCGATGCCTGTCTCGGTCGTTCCATGTCGATGTCGTCCCGGTTAGTAGACCAATGACGCTTCCAGCGTGGCCATGGCCTTGACGAGATCCTCGCGCAAGGTCATGGTCACGCCGAGCGGATTCACCGCGAGCAGCGGCAGTCCCGGATCGTCGGCCAGGAACTTCTTGAAGTCGGCGACGGCCTCCAGCGCCTTGTCCCGCTGCCTGATCCGGTGGCCCGCTACGGCGCCATCGAACTCCATCAGCGCCGTCTGCAAACCGACCTGCAAGCGGTCGGTGATGCCATTGAGGCCCTGGTCGGCGATCCGCATCAACAGCGGGTGCCCGGTCTCGCGCAACGCCGACTGCAGCTGGCTGATCTGGCCGCCTGCCTTGTCCTTGGCCTTTTGCCAAATGGGCAAGGTCTTGGCGGCTGAAGCGGCGGAACCCTCGCCGGGCTTGGCGGCGCCGACTACGATCTGGCCGGTGGCGGTGAGCCCAAGGACGTCGAGCAACCCCATGGTCTAGCCTTCCTGCGGAGAGTGGTTCCCAAAGTCTACCTGTACCGAGTCGATTCGCAGGCAGCCGGAAGCCGCCCTTGAAATCACCTCCTGTCGCGCGTGTCTGGTCGAACTGCACAACGCCCGTCTCTTCGAGAGCGGCCTGGTTTGTACTCGAGCACCAACCGCTCGGGTTCTCCGGAAAAGGCAACGAAGTATCTTCCGCAAGCCACCACCCTCGCCGCCGTCGTGGTCGAGCAGGACGACGCGTCGCTTCGCGACTCGCTCAGGGAGGCGCCCGCCAAGTTGAGGGCGGCGGCGCGCGCTCGACTGCCCGCGCTTCGCAAACTGTGGGAAGCTCATCGTCAAGCCTTGGAGCAGGTCGAGCTGGTTTCGCAAGGCGGCTAGGAAAGAATGGGGCCGAGACGGCCGGAGACTCTATGGACGCCGAATCACCCAGCATCTCGAAATACTGACGACCGCTTACGGGTTCAAGCGTGATTGAACCGGAGCAAGGGGTGGCGGCATATACGGATGACGAATCCCGATGACCGGGACGGCGACCAGGAGCTACACCATGAACGCACGACGCATCCTCGCGGCCTTCTTCACCGCATTGCTGAGCGCTTCGCTCGCCTTTGCCGCCGGTGGTGGCGGCGGCGGCGGCGGCGGCGGCGGCGGCGGTGGCGGTGGCGGTGGTGGCGGTGGCGGTGGCGGTGGCGGTGGCGGCGAGACGGTCGCGGCGGTCCCCGCGGTCGACCCCGAGTACGCGCAGGCCGTGAGCGCGATCGAAGCCAAGCAGTACGACACGGCCATCAAGCTCTTGCAGTCGTACCTCTCGCGGGCGAAGGGCACCGACGCCTATGCCGAGAACTGGATCGCCTACTCCTATCGCAAGTCGGGCCAGCTGGATCAAGCCTTCCTTCACTACGACAAGGCGCTGAAGATCGATCCACAGCACCGCGGCGCGCACTCCTACCTCGGCGAGGCTTATCTGATGGCGGGCAACGTGCCGAAGGCCGAGGAGCACCTGAAGATCCTCGACAAGCTCTGCTTCTTCTCGTGCACGGAATACACCGCGCTGAAGAAGGCGGTGGCTTACTACAAGCAGACCGGCCGGGTCGATCCAGCTGGCAAGTAGGCCGGACGGCCGATGCGCTGGCTGGCGATTGCGGGCAGCTCGCTGGGCGCGCTCGCGCTGGTCGGGGGAATGTGCCTGGCGTTGCCGACCCCACTGCCGCCGTGGCGCGCCGATGAGCTGGCCAACGTCGGCTCGCTCGGGCCCTGGCCTCCGCCGGCGGTGCGCGATGCGAGCAACCGCGTTTCGGGCCGCGCCGAGGCCGCGGCGCTCGGTGAGGCGCTGTTCCACAGCACGCGCTTGTCGACCGTCGGCGGCTTGCGCTGCGCAAGCTGCCACGAGCCGTGGCGCTACTTCACCGACGGCCGGGCGCGCGCCCTTGGCGCCGAGGCTGGCGCGCGCAACACGCCGAGCCTGCTCAACATGCGGCTGCAGCATTGGTTCGGCTGGGACGGTGCCAACGACTCGCTGTGGTCGCAAAGCATCCGGCCGATGCTCGATGTGCGCGAGATGCGCTCCGATGCCGCGCACGTCGCGCAGGCATTGCGCGACGACGAGACCCTGAGGCGCCTGTACGCGCTGGCCTTCGGGCACGCGCCGCCGGCCGACAACGAGATGGCGCTGGTCGATGCCGGCAAAGCGTTGGCGGCGTACCAGGAAACGCTGGCCAGCGACCGCACGCCGTTCGACGCCTTCCGCGATGCGCTCGCGCGCGGCGACCTCGATGCAATGGAGCGTTACCCGGTCGCGGCGCAGCGCGGCTTGAGGCTGTTCACCGGCGGCGGCCAGTGCGTCGCATGTCATGCCGGCCCGAACTTCAGCGACGGCGAGTTCCACCGCTCGCCCATCGTCTCGAGGCTGCACGACGGCACCCTCGACAGCGGCCGCGCGCTTGGTCTCAAGAAGCTGCTGGCCAGCCCGTACGCTCGCAACAGCCGCTTCAACGACGAAATGAATGCCGCGCAGGAGCCCGCGGCGCAGCCGGCCGAGGCGGGCGCCTTCCGCACGCCAGGCCTGCGCGAAGTCAGCGCGACTGCGCCTTACATGCACGACGGCAGCATCGCCAACCTGTGCGATGCGCTGCAGCCGCACGCCGCGCTCGAAGGCCGGCCCATGCCGGCGCTGACGCTGGCCGAGCGGCGTGACGTCGTCGCTTTCCTGCGCACGCTCAGCGCGCAGGAGCGAGCGGTGCTGATCGACGAAGACGCGATGATCTGCCGCTGACGGCTCTGCGACGAGATCGACTTCCTCGTCGCCTGGGGCTGGGGCGTCGCAAGCATGGGATTGCTCGCAGTTCGCTCAGGCGAACTGCTCGGCCCTTCGGGCCCGCAACTGCGTCGCGTCCAACGACAGTCCACTGGACTGTCGTTGAGCGAACCCGAGTGGGTTCTCACCCGCCCCTGAGCACCAACGCCCCAGCGGCCGCAAGGGCCGCTGGGGCGTTGGTGGAGAAGGTGTCCGCCGCGTAGCCAGGAACGGCGCGGCCTTCCGACACGCTCATACGCCAAGCCCCTCAACCCACCCCACAAAGGGAAAGTGCTCAACATATTGGCAGGCAGGGACGCCAGGATGACCTTCCGGTCTCGCACAGGCGCTTCCCGCCCAGCGTCCCGCGTGCCCTTGAATCCGACTAAGGTGTGTTAACACTAATTGAATTAACCGTGCATAGCGCGAGACACTCCATGGATGAAGATCACGCAAGCCCAGTTCGCCCAGATCGAGCGCTGCCTGCCCACGCAGAGAGGCAATGTCAGCCTGTCCAACTTGAACGTTTTGAATGCCATCCTGTATGTCGCAGAGCACGGATGCAAATGGCGCGGCCTGCCCAAGC
>JANXWR010000044.1 GCA_025351025.1 Burkholderiales bacterium
GGCTTCGGTCGAGGTGCTCGGCAGCCTGCCGACCTATACGACCGGCACCGGCTTCGTCGTCACCCCCGTCGTCGGCCTGGTGCGCCTGGGCTTCGATTTGAAGACCGACCCGGACGAAGTCGCCGAGGTCTTCGAGGTGCCGTTGGCGTGGCTAATGGACCCTTCGAAGCACCAGCGCCACGCCGTCGAGATCGACGGCGTGCGTCGCGAGTTCCTCTCCATCCCCTGGCCCGGCATCGACGCCCAGGGGCAGCCGCGGCGCTACTTCATCTGGGGCGCCACCGCGGCGATGCTGCGCAACCTCTACCGCTTTCTCTCGGCCTGACGGGCATCGCAGCCTGCCGTGCGTCGGCTGCGCGACGTTGCACGCGACCCCGCCGGTATGATCGACCGCGATGAGTTTTTTCGCCGTCTTGTTCGCCCTGTTGCTCGAGCAAGTCAAGCCGCTGCCGCGCGGCAACGTCATTCACGACGCGCTTACCGGCTGGATGCGCTGGACGGCGCGCAACTTCGACGCCGGCCGCGAAAGCCACGCCTGGGTCGTCTGGTGCGTCACCGCGCTCGCACCTGCCCTCCTCACCTGGGCGCTCTTCTATTCGCTCGACCGGCTGAGCAGCCTGGCCGGCCTGGCCTTCGACGTCGGCGTGCTCTACCTGACGCTCGGCTTTCGCCAGTTCAGCCACTATTTCACCGACATCCGCGACGCTCTCGACCACGGCGACGAGCCCGAGGCGCGGCGCCTGCTGAGCGAATGGCGCCATCTCGACGCGAGCGAGCTGCCGGCGTCCGAGCTGCTGCGCCACGTCATCGAGCACTCGCTGCTGGCTGCGCATCGGCACGTGTTCGGCGTCTTCTTCTGGTTCGTGCTGCTCTCGAGCTTCGGTCTCGGCCCGGCCGGCGCGGTGCTCTACCGCATGGCCGAGCTGGCCAGCCGCTACTGGGCTTTCAAGAGCGGCGACGCCGCGCTGGCCACCAACGAGACGCTGATGGCGCTGTCGCTGCGCCTGTTCCAGCTTCTCGACCACGTGCCGGCCCGGCTCACCGCGTCGGGCTTTGCCGTCGTCGGCAATTTCGAAGAGGCGGTCAACTGCTGGCGGCGTGACGCGGGCCTCTGGAAATACGACAACGAAGGCGTGATCCTCGCCGCTGCCGCCGGCGCCGTCGGCGTGCGTCTCGGCGGCGGCTCGGCGCCGGGCCTCACGCCCGATCGCGCCAAGACCTTCGAAGCCGGCGCGCCACCGGAATCGGCGGAGGCCGCGGGCTCGACGCCAGGCGCGGTGCCGCAGCTCGGCCATCTGCGCAGCGTCGTCGGACTGGTCTGGCGCTCGGTCGTGCTCTGGATGCTTTTGCTCGCCTTGCTCTCGCTGGCCAACCTGATCGGCTGAGCCGGCGGTGGCGACACGCGTTCAGGGCGATTGCCGTGCCGTCGTCGTTTCCGGATGCGCGCTCTTGCACAAATGTCTTCAGAACGCACAGGAGATGCTGGCCACCCACGACGCGCGACGCCTCTCGTAGACGGCAGGGTAAGGCCCGCCTCGGCTGGCGGCGACGCCGGCGATCCGCAGGTCGAACTGACGCAGTGCCAAACCGGCGCCGACGCTCACGTCGATCCGGATCCGGCTCGCGTTGTCGTCGTGCGGTCCGCCGATCCGGGAGATCGCGCCGAGGTGACCGAACAGGCGCAGGCTCTCGTTCAACAGCAGGTGCGAATCGAGCTCCGTGTAGACGGTCGAGACGTGCCGGCCGAAGTAGTCGGGCGCGATATGCAGGCGTGCGTTCCAGCGCTCGGCCAGCACGCCGACGTAGAACTCGGCGTAGTCGTAGCTCGAATCGCCGGTGAAGTGAGAGAAGGTGGCGCCGAGCTCGATCGGGCTGGCGCTCATCGGAACGACGCAGCCGGCATAGCCGAGCAACTGGGCATAGCGGTCGCCCCGCGCCAGTTCCACCCGCGTGGTCGAGGCTCCGGCATAGCAGCGATCGGGTGCATCGTAGTTGAGCGCCGCGCGCAGACTGGGTCTCGACTCGTTCAGCGAGACGCCGCGAAAACGGTAGTCGGAGTCGGCTGACAGGCTGGCGCTCCATTGCGCATGGACGGACGCGCCCGACGTCAGGCAAAGGAGTCCGAGGGCCAGGCGCCGGCCGCGCCGCAGCCAGGCGAGGCCCATCAATGCGGTGCGAGCGAATCCGCGGTGGCGGCTGGGCCGCAGGCGCACACGCAGGCGGCACCGGCGCGGGCCAGGCTGGCGCAGGCGTCGACGCTGCCGTCGGCCTGGGCCACCAGGTCGGCGGCGATCGGTGGTCCGGGCCCGACGCGCGCGCGCAGCTCGATCATCAAGGCCAGCAGGCCGCTGACGTGGGCCGCGGCGTAGGAGGCTCCCGACACGGTCGCCCAACGGGAGCCTGGCAAGGTCGTCGGTATGTCACGCCCTGGCGCGATCAGCGTGCCCGGAGGTGCGGTCGCGGCGGCTTCGTCGATGACCGCGACGACGCCTCTCAGCTCGGCCGGAAAGCCGCCCTTGGACGCGGTCCGATCGACCGCCGCGACGACCGCGATCCGGCGCCCCAGCGCCGCCTCGATCAACTGCTGGACCAGCCGGTCGGGCGGTCCGCCCAGGCTCAGGTTGATGACCTGCGCGCCTCTGTCGATGGCGGCGTTCAGCGCGAGGGCCAGCGTCAGGGTCGTGCACCGCGACTCGTCGGCCGACTCCTGCCAGCACGAGCGCAGGGCGAGCAGGCGCGCCTGCGGAGCGACCCCGGCGATGCCGACGCCGTTGTCGGCGCGTGCGGCGATGATTCCGGCCACCGCCGTGCCGTGCGCTTCGGCGCGATAGGGCTGCCCGGCAACCAGGTTCAGACTGGCCGAGACCTGCCCGGCGAGGTCGGGATGGTCGAGCTGGACGCCGCTGTCGATCACCGCAACCCGCACCTCGCGCCCGCCGGCCGCGGCGTGCAGGTCGGCAAGGCGCCAGGCGGCGGTCGCAGGTTGCAGGGCGAACAAGGGGTCGTCGTGGGACAGGGGTCGGAACAGGTGCATGGCCTGTGCCCATTCGACGCGGGGATCGCCGCTCAACTGCAGGGCGACGTCGTCGGGGCGGCGCTCGGCGGGCACGTGCATCACATAGCAGTCGACGCCGATGTTCGGCATCGGCCAATCGGTCACCAAGCCGAGGCCGTGTGCCCGCGCCAGCGCGGCGGCAACCCGTCGCCTTGCCGTCCGCCCGCTGGCGTCGGCATAGCCACTGGCGTAGTTGCCGTCGGCGCGAAAGTGAGCCGCCGGCAGGTGCAACAGCACCAGCACCTGCTGCTTCGGATCGGCGGGCGCGGTCGCCGGTTCGGCGGCTCCGGCAGCTTGGGCGGTGCCCGAAACGATCAGCAGCGCGATCAGCGCAGCCAGGATCAGTGTTCTCATCGCGCCGGCTCGCCTTCGAGCGATTCGACGCGCGCCACGGCCGGCTGCGCACGCAGCCGGGCGAGCGCCTGCGCGTCGAGGCCGGGCAGGCGCAGCAGGTACGCGTCGGTGACGGTCGGCCCGCCGACGAGACGAGCGTCGCAGGCGCGCAGCGCCTTGCGGATCTCGGCCTCGGTGGCGTCGGGACGGAACACGACGAGCGCGTTCGCCGTCGGTGCGCCCGACGCGGCACCGAGGGTGCGGTAGTCGGCCTGCCGAGCCGGTATCCACAGGGCCAGCGCGAGCGCGAGCACGAGCCCGGCCTGACCGCCAAGGGCCAAAGGCAGCCAGCGCGTCCAGCGCCAGTTGGCGGCCGCGGCAGCGTGCTGCGTCGTGGGCGGCGATTCGAGGCGGACGCGCAACGCGGCCCAACCACGATCGACCTGGCCGCCGGGTTCGGCAAGGCCAGGGTGGCTACGCAAATGACGCTGGAACTCGACGTCGGCCTGGCAACGGTCGCATTGGGCGAGGTGGGCGTCGACCCGGGCTGTTTCAGCCTCGTCGAGCGTCGCATTGGCGTACCAGGGCAGCAGCGATTGCACGTTGCGGTGCTCATCGCTGTCGAGGGCGAGGATGCGGGCTTTCACAACCAGTCCCGCAATTGGCCGGACAACAGCGCGCGCAGCCGGCGCCGGCCGTGGAAGGCCCGGGTCTTCACCGTGTCGACCGGACACTCGACGATCTGCGCGATCTCGGCATAGGGCAGATCGTGAAAGTAGGTGAGGACGAGAACGCTGCGCTGTTCGCTGGACAGACCTGCGAGTGCGCGCGACAGCGCGGCACGGCCCTGCCGATCGCTGAGCTGCTGTTCAGGCCCGAGGTCAGCGGACGGGAACCCTTCCGTCTCAGGCTCGGCGGCCGGCTCGTCCTGGCTGCGCAGGGTCTTGAGGGCGGTGCGATAGGCAATCGCCAGCACCCACGTCGACACCTTGCTCTGGCCGTTGTAGCTCGCGGCCCGGCGCCAGACCACCAGCATGGTGTCGTTGTGGGCTTCTTCGACGACCGATCGACGCGGCGTCATCAGGCCGAGAAAGCGATCGATGCGAGCGTGGTAGCTGCGGTAGAAAGCCTCGAAGGCGTGCAGATCGCCGCGCGCGACACGGGCGATCAGCGCCGCGTCCTGCGTGTCGGCGCTGCGCCGCGGATCCGGCGGCGTCCGAAATTGTGGGCCGGCAACTCTGCGTAGCATCGAGTCCTCTCCTTCGGAGGTTAATGCTAATCTGCTGGAAAAGGTTCAGTTGTCGATCAGCCGCGCAGCTCGGCAAGCACTTCGCGATAGATGCGGTGGCGCGACTCGGCGATCTCGCCGCGTTCGAGCGCGGCGAGAACGCCGCAGCCGGGTTCGTGCAGGTGGGTGCAGTTGTAGAAGCGGCATTCGCCGACATGCGCGGCCAGGTCGGGCATCAGCGCGGCGAGCTCGTTGGCGGCGATGTGACGCAGGCCGAACTCCTGGAAACCCGGCGAGTCGATGAGGGCGCTCCCGCGACTCGCGTCGATCCAGTACCAGTGCGTCGCCGTCGTCGTGTGCCGCCCGGTGTTCAGGGCCTCCGAGATCTCGCCGACCTGCACCTTCGCATCGGCGACGAGCAGGTTGACGAGCGTGCTCTTGCCGGCGCCGCTCGGGCCGAGCACTAGCGTTGTCCGGTTAGCGAGCAACGGCGCCAGCCGTGCGTGGGCCTGCGCCGGCTCCTTCTTCAGCGCCACGCCGATGATGTCGACCCCCACCGCCGCATACGAAGCGAGTCGCGCCTCGGCGGTTGCCCACGTAGGC
Source organism: Burkholderiales bacterium (assembly GCA_025351025.1). Classification (GTDB taxonomy): domain Bacteria; phylum Pseudomonadota; class Gammaproteobacteria; order Burkholderiales; family Burkholderiaceae_C; genus Schlegelella_A. The sequence goes on from JANXWR010000044.1 coordinate 5,220, forward strand.
AGGTCGTGCTTGTTGAGGACGATGCGCGCCGGGATCCCGGCCGCCTGGGCGGCGATCAGCGCACGCGCGAGCTGCGACTCGCTGAACACCGGCTCGGCGGCGACGACGACGAGCAGCTGATCGAGATTGGCGGCAAACGCCTTGGTCTTCCAGGCGTCCTGTCGGTAGAGGAGGTTGGTGCGCGGCAGCGTTTCTTCGACCACGCCTTCGTCGCCGGTGCGCTGCCAGAGCACGCGGTCGCCGACGACGTACTCGCTCTTCTTGCCACGTGCGTGGCAGAGGACGCGGCTGCCGTCGGCCGCCTCGACGACGACGTGGCGGCCGTGCCCCGAGACGACCCGGCCTTCGAGATCAGCCGACGAAGGCGATGAGGGCATCGGCCTTGGCGGCGCAGATGAAGTCGTTGCG
>JANXWR010000079.1 GCA_025351025.1 Burkholderiales bacterium
GCGAGCTTTCGTCTCTCGCGACGCGGCCTTCACGGGCTGCCTCGAGACGAAGCGCGCCCTTCCTCGACCCGACACACGCATGTTGCCCAAGCTTTTGACCTCGATCTTCGGCAGCCGCAACGACCGGCTGCTGAAGCTTTACCGGCAAGTCGTGCTGAAGGTCAACGCCCTAGAGCCGACCTTCGAAGCCCTCAGCGACGACGCCCTGCGCGCCAAGACAGCGGAGTTCCGCAACCGCGCTGCCGAAGGCGAATCGCTCGACGACCTGTTGCCCGAGGCCTTTGCCGCGGTGCGAGAAGGCAGCAAGCGCACGCTGAAGATGCGCCACTTCGACGTGCAGCTGATCGGCGCGATGGCGCTCAACGACGGCAAGATCGCCGAGATGCGCACCGGCGAGGGCAAGACGCTGATGGCGACGCTGGCCGTCTACCTCAACTCGCTCACCGGCAAGGGCGTGCACCTGGTGACGGTGAACGACTACCTGGCCCGGCGCGACGCCGAGTGGATGGGGCGGCTCTATACGTTCATGGGCCTGACGGTGGGCGTGAACCTGCCGCAGATGCCGCGCGAGGCCAAGCAGGCCGCCTACGCCGCCGACATCACCTACGGCACCAACAACGAGTTCGGCTTCGACTACCTGCGCGACAACATGGTCCAGGACGTGGCCGACCGGGTCGCGCGCGGCCTCTCCTACGCGATCGTCGACGAGGTCGATTCGATCCTCATCGACGAGGCACGCACGCCGCTCATCATCAGCGGCCAGGCCGAAGACCACACCGAGATGTACGTCCGCATCAACGCGGTCGTGCCCCGGCTCAAGAAGCAGATCGGCGAGCTCGACCTGCGCACCGGCGAGGGCGTGATCGACCCCGGCGACTTCACCGTCGACGAGAAGACGCACCAGGTCTTTCTCACCGAAGACGGGCACGAGAACGCCGAGCGCCTGCTGCGCGAGACCGGCCTGCTGGTCGAGGGCGCGAGCCTCTACGACCCGGCCAACATCACGCTCATGCACCATGTGTATGCGGCGCTCCGGGCCAAGCACCTCTACAACCGCGACCAGCACTATGTGGTGCAAAAAGGCGAAGACGGGACACCCGAAGTCGTCATCGTCGACGAGTTCACCGGCCGCCTCATGACCGGCCGGCGCTGGAGCGACGGCCTGCACCAGGCGGTGGAGGCGAAGGAAGGCGTGCCGATCCAGAGCGAGAACCAGACGCTTGCCTCGATCACCTTCCAGAACTACTTTCGCATGTACGGCAAGCTCTCGGGCATGACCGGCACGGCCGATACTGAGGCCTACGAGTTCCAGGAGATCTACGGCCTCGAGACCGTGGTCATTCCGCCCAACCTGCCGACCATCCGCAAAGACGAGCTCGACCTCGTCTACAAGACCAGCCGCGAGAAGTTCGAGGCGGTGATCGAGGACATCCGCGATTGCCACACGCGTGGCCAGCCGGTGCTCGTCGGCACCACCTCTATCGAGAACTCGGAGCTTATCTCCGGCCTGCTCGAAAAGACCAAGCTGCCGCACGCCGTGCTCAACGCCAAGCAGCACGCCAAGGAAGCCGAGATCGTGGCCCAGGCCGGCCGGCCGGGCGTGATCACGATCGCCACCAATATGGCGGGCCGGGGCACCGACATCGTGCTCGGCGGCAACGTCGAGAACCAGATCAAGATCATCGACGCCGACGAAGCGATCGTCGAGGCCGACAAGATCGCCCGCGCGAAGCAACTGCACGACGAGTGGCAGGGCCTGCACGACTCGGTGAAGAAGCAGGGCGGCCTGCGCATCATCGCCACCGAGCGCCACGAGAGCCGGCGCATCGACAACCAGCTGCGCGGCCGCTCCGGCCGGCAAGGCGACCCGGGCTCGTCGCGCTTCTACCTGAGCCTCGACGATTCGCTGATGCGCATCTTTGCCGGCGATCGTGTGCGCGCGATCATGGAGCGGCTGAAGATGCCCGACGGCGAAGCGATCGAGGCCGGCATCGTCACCCGCTCGATCGAGGGCGCGCAGCGCAAGGTCGAGGCGCGCAACTTCGACATCAGAAAGCAGCTGCTCGAATACGACGACGTCGCCAACGACCAGCGCAAGGTGATCTACCAGCAGCGTAACGACATCCTCGAGGCCGAGACCCTGGCGGCGCAGATCGCCAACCTGCGCGGCGGCACGATGGAAGACGTGGTGCGTACCTTCGTGCCCGCGGAAAGCGTCGAAGAGCAGTGGGACCTGCCCGGCCTCGAGAAGACGCTGCGCGAGGAGTGGCAGCTCGACACGGCGCTGCGCGCCGATGTGGAAAAGAGCGACGCCATCAGCGACGAAGACATCGTCGACAAGGTGAGGAAGGCGGCCGACGATTCTTTCCAGTCCAAGGTCGACCGCATTGGCATCGAGCAGTTCACGCCCTTCATGCGCATGATCCTGCTGCAGTCGATCGACCAGCACTGGCGCGAGCACCTGGCCGCACTGGACTACCTGCGCCAGGGCATCCACCTGCGCGGTTACGCGCAGAAGAACCCGAAGCAGGAATACAAGCGAGAGGCCTTCGAGCTGTTCTCGCAGATGCTCGACGTGGTGAAGATGGACGTCACGCGCGTGCTCATGACGGTGCGCGTGCAGAGCGAGGAAGAAGTGGCGCGCGCCGCCGAGGCGATCGAAGAGCGCGCCGAGCACATCAGCAACATGACCTACACCCACCCCAACGACGACGGCAGCGTCTCGCAAGAGGCCGACCTGGCGACGACGCAGGCCGTGCTCGGCGCCATCGCCGCCGGCATGACCGCGCCGCAGGCGATGGCCAATGTGCCCAAGGTCGGCCGCAACGACGCGTGTCCATGCGGCAGCGGGAAGAAGTACAAGAACTGCCACGGCAAGCTGGCCTGAGGCTGGGTCGGCACGAGCGCGGCGCACTCGGCCGGTGCGCGGGGAAGACGGGTCTTTGATCGACAATGCCCGTGCCTTGCCCTCTCGAATACGGCCTGAGCTTGTCACGTCGCCCACCCTCGCTTCCGCTACGCCGAAAGCTCTTGCGCGGTGTGCTCGGTGCCACGCTGCCCGCGCTGGGCTGGCCCGGGATCGCCACCGCCGCTGCACCGAAGCCCCTGGTGGTGGGCGGCCTGCCGGTCACCTGCAACCCGACGCTGCCGGTCGCCTGCGTCGCCCGATCGACGGCCAACGGCAGCGACAAGAGCGGCGCCACGCCCTTCGAGTTCGAGTACAGCAAGTACAACGGCTGGCCCGAGATCAAGGAGTCGCTGATGGCCGGCCGCGTCCAGGCGGCCTACATGCTGGCGCCGCTGGTGATGGATCTCGCCGACAAGAAGATCCCGGTGAAGATCGTCTCGCTCGGTCATCGCTCGGGTGCCGTGATCATGGTGCGCAGCGATTCGCCGTATCAGCATTTCAGGCAGCTCACCGGCAAGCGGATCGCCATCCCCAGCCGCTTCGCCGTCGACTATCTTTTCCTGCGCAAGATGCTGGCGCGGGAGGGCATGACGCCCAAGGACGTGCAGATTGTCGAGATGGCGCCGCCGGACATGCCGGCCGCGCTCTACGCCAAGGCGGTCGACGCCTACTGCACCGGCGAGCCCTTCGGCGCCGCGGCACAGCGCGCCGGTTACGCGCGGGCGCTGCGCATGACGCGCGACGAGTGGCGCAACTACATCTGCTGCGTGCTCACCGTGCGCGAAGAGCTGATCAAGGAAAACCGGCCGCTGGTGCAGAACCTCGTCGACTACGTGCTCGGCGCCGGCGTCTGGCTCGACCAGAAGCAGGACAACCGGAACAAGGCGGTGACCATCGCGGCCGGGCGCAAGTATTTCAACCAGGACCCGAACATCATCCGCTTCGTCATGGAAAATCCGGTCGACCGCGTGACCTATGGCGACCTGCGCATGATCCGCCCGGAATTCGAGGAGCTGATGCAGCTCTCGATCGAAGCCGGCACGATCAAGGCACCGATCGCCTACGAGAAATACATGGACGAGAGCTTCTCCAGGGCGGCGCGGCCGGCGCCCATTACCCTCTGACCGTCGCATCGAGGAGCTCTCTTGAAACGCGCCCTGGCCTTCTTGCTTTGTCTGCTCCTCGCGAGCTCGATCGGAGCCGCGGAGTCGGCAGGCGCACGCCCGGGCCCCGCGCTCAAGGCCGGCGTGTTCGAGCCGCCGCGCGCGGCGCCGGAGTTCTCGCTGCAAGGGACCGACGGCGCCGAGCTCCGGCTCGGCCGCTATCGCGGCAAACTTGTCCTGCTGTCGTTCGGCTTCACCCATTGCGCCGAGGTCTGCCCGACCACGCTGGCGACGATGGCGCAGGCCCGGAAGCTTCTCGGCAAGGCCGGCGACGCGGTGCAGGTGGTCTACGTCACGGTCGATCCCGAGCGCGATGATGCGGCCCGCATGAAGAACTACCTGGGCGTGTTCGACCCCAGCTTCGTCGGCGGCACCGGCAAGCCGGAGGCGCTGGCTTCGGCGCAGAAGAGCTACGGCATCGTCGCCGTCAAGCACCCGATGGGCGACAGTTACGTGATGGAACACTCGTCGTCGGTCTTCCTGATAGACCGCGACGGCAAGCTGCGCGCCGTGATGCCATACGGCCACGCCGCCGGGGACTTCGTGCACGACATCAAGCTGCTGCTGGCGCAGTGACGGCCGGCAATGCAGAGCGGGCTGGCCGGCAGCATCGGCATCGGCATGCAGGGCCCGGCGCCGATGACACGACGCCTGCGTCGCGTCGCCGTCGGGGTCGTCGTGGCGGCGCTCGCGGCCCTGGCCTGGGCTGCGCTGGCGCCGATAGTCCCGGACTCGCACGACGAGCTGTTCGAGATCCCGCACGGCACCTGGGCGCGCCGCATGGCCGGCGACAAGGTCGAGATCTTGCCCAGCACGATTCGCCTCACGCTCGGCGCCAACGACGTGCTCTTCCTGCCCAATCTCGACGACGTGCCACAGGTGTTCGGCCCGGCGCTGATCATGCCCGGGCAGAGCCTGCGCCTGCCGTTCGAGGTGGCCTCGACCTACAGCTTCGCGTGCTCTGCCCATGCCAACGGGCAGCTCAACGTGATCGTCGATCCGCCCATCGAGCGCGGCTGGCCCACTCTCCTCTGGCGCGCCAGGCACTGGCTCGGCAAGGCTTCGACGACAGTCCCGCAGACGAGCCGATGAGCGCGCAAGGCGCGGGGCCGGCGCGATGAGCGCCTGGAGCTCGAGACTGAAGAGGATGGCGCCGGCGCTGGCGGTGATCGCCTTGCTGATCGCCGTCTGGTGGTTCGTCGTCGCCCTGACCGAGAGCGCCATCTTCCCGACGCCGGCGCAATTGCTCTCCGGCGCCTGGGAGCTGGCCAAGGACGGCACGCTGTGTGACCACGTCGGCGCCTCGCTCTTTCGCGTCGGCGCCGGCTTTGGACTGGCGCTTGTCGTGGCGATCCCGCTCGGCCTGTGGATGGGCTGGGTGGGCGGCGCCTTCCGCACCCTGAACCCGATCTTCCAGATGCTCAGGCCGATCTCGCCGATCGCCTGGATTCCGCTGGCCATCCTCTGGTTCGGCGTCGGCGACGTCTCGCCGATCTTCCTGATCTTTATCTCCTCGGTCTTTCCGATGATCGTGCAGACGACCTCGGGCGTGCACACGATCGAGCGCCGCTACCTGCGCGCAGCGGCCAACTTCGGCGTCTCGCGCGCGGTGCTGTTTCGGCGCGTCGTCATCCCCGCCGTGCTGCCCGAGATCATCGTCGGCATGCGCATCGGCATCGGCGTGGCCTGGCTGGTCGTCGTCGCCGCGGAGATGATCGCCCTGCGTTCCGGCCTGGGCTACCTGATCATGGACTCGCGCAACGCCGGCAACCGCTACGACCTGGTCATCGCCAGCATGATCATCATCGGCATCATCGGCCTGCTGCTCGACGGCATCGCGCGCCTGCTCGAGCGGCTTAAGACGGTGCGGTGGCGCTATGTCCGCTAGGAAGATCGTCGTCGAGCGGGTCACGAAGAGCTTCCCTTCGGGCAAGGGCTCGCTCAAGGTGATCGACGGCGTGAGCCTCGGCATCGCCGACGGCGAGTTCGTGGCGATCGTCGGCCCCTCGGGCTGCGGCAAGTCGACGCTGCTGAACATCGTCGCCGGCTTCGAGCGTCCCGACGAGGGCACGGTCGAGATCGACGGCGCGCCGCAGGCCGGGCCGAGCCCGAAGGGCATCGTCATCTCGCAGCACGGGTCGGTCTTTCCCTGGCTCACGGTGCAGCAGAACCTGATGTTCGGCCTGAACGGCGAAGGCCACGGCGACAAGGCCGCGCTCGCCGACCACTACGCGGCGATGGTCGGCCTGAAGGGCTTCGAGAAGAGCTATCCGCACGAGCTCTCGGGCGGCATGCTCAAGCGCGTGGAGCTGGCGCGGGCCTTTGTCGTCAAGCCCGAGATCCTCTACATGGACGAGCCGTTCTCGGCCCTCGACGCGCTGATGACCTGCGCATGAGGAACGAGCTGCTGCGCATCCTCGACGAGGAGCGTCATACCGTGCTGCTGATCACCCACGACGTGGAAGAAGCGATCTACATGGCCGATCGCATCGTCGTGCTCTCGCCCCGGCCGGCCACGACGCAGGCGAGCTTCGAGGTCGACCTGGCTCGCCCGCGCAAGCTGACCAGCCCGGAGGCACAGGCGTTGCGCGAGGCGGTGCTCAAGGAGCTGGGGCTGTAGCCAAGAACCGGCTACCGCGGGCCTCAGGGAGGCGACTTGGCGATCTCCGTTGCCGTTTCCTCGCGCGTCGGGCGCGCCTCTGAACGAGCGATCAGCAACCATGCCGCAGCCAGGCCGAGGATGACTGCCAGGAACAGATAGACGACGATGTTGCCAAGCATCACAGCCCTCCGTTGAAACCAACCGGGACCGGGATGCTGCCAAATTTTTCGCCGGTTTTCAAGGTGATGTAAATCGGTGTGGCGCTAGCGTTACGTCGCGCCACCTTGCGCCGCGAGTCGGTAGCCAGCAGCTCGAACCATGACGGCCTCGAAAGCCTGCTCGATCTGCTGATGGTGGTCGAGGATCTGCGACAGCCAGCCCGTGCCGGCGCTTGCTCGTGCCTTCGCGCGGGCTTGCATTCGGTCTTCATCGCTATCGGGCGGGACGATGGCGGCAACGACTTCGATCAGGGACATGAATGTTCTCCGGTGGAAGGGTGAAGGATCGAGCCCACGGGCACACGTCGTTCCCGTGGCGCACGCGCTCTCGGGTCCTTTCTGGATGCCGATGCCGGCACATGGTTTGCCCTTTGACCGTTTCCATCACTTCCCTCGGAGACTCTCGACATGGCAAGCAATCAACCCCATACGAAGCGCGACTCGGGCGGCCAGGATTCCGGCGGCAAGAGCAACGACGGCGCCAAGGGCTCGACGCAACAAGACCAGGGCGGCAAGAGCAAACCGCAGCACGACCACGACAAAGGGAACTCGCAGCACGATCAGAGCGGCGGGAACAAGAGCCACAGCAGCGGCGGCAAGAGCCATCAGGGCGGCTCCTGAGCCGGGCCGGCCGCGACGGTCAACAGCCTGTCGCGGCCGGCGAACCCGCTTTCAGCCCGCCTTCACTTCGATGCGGCGCGGCTTTGCCCTCTCGAGCTTCGGGATACGCAACGTCAACACACCGTCGATAAGGCCTGCGTCTATCGACGTGGTGTCCAGCTCGCCGCTGAGCTCGAAGACACGCCGATAGGAGTTGGCCTTGATTTCCGCGTAGACGGACACGAGCGCGTTCGCTTCACCCAGCACCAAAGGCGCTTCGATGGTGAGAGTCCTTCCGTCTACCTTGATCGACACCGCGTGCTTCTCGACGCCGGGAAGGTCCGCGGTGATCGTGATGGCGGCGGCGTCTTCGCTGATGTCGACCGGCGGAAGCAGCGGCGGTGCCTGGCGCGCGTCTGAATGGGTCATTTGCGTTTGCATCGATTTCTCCTTGCAGCGTTCGCGTTCAGCGGCCGCTGGAAATTTGCACTTGACGAGGCTTGGCCGACTCGCTCTTCGGCACGGCGATCTTGAGCACGCCGTTCTTGTAGATAGCGTCGACGCGGGTGGCATCGGCGTCGTCCGGCAGCGCGACGACGCGCCGGAACGGTCCATCGAAGCGCTCCCGGGCGTAGCTGACGGCCCCTTCCTGAACGTCTCCTTTGGATGCGTGCCGTTCGCCAGCCAGGGTAAGCAGGCCCTTCTCGACAGTCACCTGAATCGACGACGGGTCGATGCCGGGCGCGAAGGCGTAGATCTCCAGCGCGTCGGCCCAGGTGCCGACGTTGAGCGCCGGAAACGCGCCAGCGCGCGACACGGCGCGAATGCTTGAGCCGGCGCCGGCTCCACCGAGCAGCTCGTCGAGGTGCTCCTGCAAGCGGAAAACATTGGCGAAGTAATCGCCAGGCGGGTTCAACATGGACGGGTACACGACAGTTCTCCTTTCGCGATTGGAAGCGGGGAAATCGCCCGCGGCTGCGAAATGGGAACGGCCGTTTCGGATTTCAAGTGCGGGTCGGCAGCGCCGCCGAAATGGCGGCGGACTGTAGGCATCGGCTCACCCACCGCTGCGTCTCTTTCCGAGGACACGACGGCTGCCTGGTTGGCAATTGCTTCAGGCCTCGCTACGTAAGCTCGCTTCGCTTCCTCGGGGCGATCTCCCGAGGATGAAACCTCAACCTTCAGGAGATGAGCAAATGGAAACCATCAACAAGCCGACGGGCACCGATGCGAATCGCGATCCCATTAGCGGCGCCCCCGGCGCCCACCCGGTTGGCACCGGAATCGGGGCCGCACTCGGTGGCGCCGCTGCCGGTGCGGCTACGGGTACGGTGGCAGGCCCGGTGGGCACCGTCGTTGGCGCCGCGGTCGGCGCGATCGTCGGCGGCCTCGCCGGCAAGGGTGTGGCCGAGGCGATCGATCCCACCCGTGAAGACGCGTACTGGCGCGAGAACTACAACACCCGTCCCTACGTGAGCGGGGCCAGCTACGACGACTTCGGCCCTGCCTATGCGTACGGCGTGAGCTCGTACACCAGGCATGCCGGTCACGGCCACAGCTTCGACGACATCGAGTCGGACTTGGCACGAGACTGGAACACCGCTCGCGGCAAGTCGAGCCTGACCTGGGATCGTGCGAAGAACGCCACGCGTGACGCGTGGAACCGCGTCGCGCACTGACCGGTAGCTCCTACGAACTCCAGCCCGGTGCTCCGGGTTGGAGTGCGAAGGATTCCTACAACGTCAGGTGGCGTTTTCTTCTGCTCGGCTAAACAGTGGAACCTTACGCTGCGCGCACCACAACTTCACTGGAGAGCGACATGGGCAAGTACTTTCTCGGATGGCTTCTGGGTGTTCCGGCCGTGGTGTTGGTCGGCATCTACCTCGTCACGCACATCCTCTAAGACGCCGTGGCCGGCGGGGGGCAGTTTGCCGTCCCTCGCCGGTTTCTCAAACTCTCAGACACGCCCCATAGGACTGGAAATGGCAACCCGAAAATCAACCGCCTCGACGAAGAAGCCGGCCACCGCTGCGGCGGCCAAGACCGATGCGACCCTGCTGCTCGAGCGCGATCACACCGAAGTGCACAAGCTCTTCAAGCAGTACGAAAAACTTGCCGAGCCGGGGCCGAAGCATCGGATCGGCAGGCGCTGGCTGAGCAGATCTGCATGATGCTGACCGTGCACGCTACGTGCGAAGAAGAACTTTTCTACCCGGCTGCGCGCGCCGCGAACGTCGACAGCGACCTGCTCGACGAAGCCGAAGTCGAGCACGCTTCGGCCAAGGACCTGATCGCGCAAATCCGCGCCATGGGCCCGGACGACGAGCTCTACGACGCCAAGGTCAAGGTCTTGGGCGAGTACATCGAGCATCACGTGGAAGAAGAAGAGGGCGAGATGTTCCCCAAGTGCCGCAGGAGCGCGATGGACCTGGCAGCACTGGCCGAGCAACTCGCCGCCCGCAAGGCCGAGCTGATGGCCGACGAAGCAGAAATGGCGGCGTGACGCGCAGGCGGTGGCGCCTGCGGCGCCCCCGATTCGTAGACGGAAAGGCTTTGAAGAACCAAGCTTGACCGATCTACGGACCGGAGGGAAACGCCATGTGCAGAGCAGGCATCGCCGGCGCTTTCCTGGCCGCATCGGCGGCCCTGCGTTTGATCGTATTGGCCCAGAGCACGCCGGGCCAGATCAACGATCCGAGCACCTATCGCGGCAGCGTGGCCAACCAGGCGCAAGAGCAGCTGGCGTACAAGCAGCGCGAGGCGGCCAACCAGCAGATGCAGGAGCGGCTGGACCAGAACTATTCGGCCTATGCGCCGACGGGCGGCGGTGGCGGCGGGCGCGGGGCGGGAGCGACCAGCCTGAAGTCCAAGCCGCTGCTACCGGCCGCGAAGAACCCGCTCATCGGCCGCTGGCGGCAAAGGGCCGCCAAGGAAATGAATCTCGGCATGGCTGGTGCGCTGCCCGGCGCCGGGACCATGGTCAGCGGCGCCTTCGCCGGCGGCTGCCAGTCGATCTTCGGCAAGGGCATGGTCGCCTTCACGCCCATCCAGCTCAACTGGGTGGCGCCCGACGGCCACGAGGAGATCCTCAACCACGTCGAGTACCGCGCCGACGGCGCCAACGTCATCGTCATCCCCACCGATTCGGACCTGCCACTGATCTTCGGCCTGCCCGACCGCGACCATGCGGTCGTCGCCTTTCTCGGCTGCCGCATGGAGCGCGACGGCGCCAGGCCGACGCAGGTCGCGGCGCTCGCCGCGCCACCCGCTGCCACCCCCGGACTGGCGGCAGGGCAGGGCACGCTCAGCCTCAAGGTCGGCGAGATGGTCAGTGGCCGGTTTTTGGCCGTGCCGGCCGGCACGCAGATCTGGGTGACGCGGCAGGACCCCGACGCCAGCCTGGCGCAGGCCGGCTTTGCCCCCGATGCCGGTGAGCCGCCGATCGAGAAGCTTTTCGCCGCCTGCAAGACCACGCCGGGCGGCGACCCGGCGGCCTGCAAACGCGGCGTGCAGGCGATGGTGGGCGACGCGCTCGGCTCGGCCCGTACCGATGCGGAAGTTCATGCCCAGACGCCGGGCCTGCCGGCGGGCCGCTACTACGTGGTCGGCCTTGTGCCCTATCGGGGCCATTCGTTGATGTGGCACCTGCCGGTGGACGTGAGGGCCGGCGCCAACACGCTGAGCCTCGAGCCGCGGAACGGAAGCATCAGCCACTAGGGCAAGACCGGTCGCTCCTACGTAGGTTCGAGATGATCCGACGCGGCCTTCGGGACATTCGCTCGATGGAGTGGTGAGGTCACATCGTCAACGGACAGGACATGTCTTTTCCAATTTCGCTTTTCGATTGCCCGGACGTTTGACATCGGGACAAGTGTCGTCAAGTACCGGGCAAGCAATTGAAGTTCAGTGTCTGACCGATCGCCGAGGAATTCATTGACAGAGACAAGGTTGCCGTAACTTCGCGCGTACTTCGTGGGCGTGTCATCTACAGCGATGATTGATTCAAGCGAATATCCGTGCCTCCCCAGCTTGCTGAGACTCTTGAGCGTCGTGTACTCCCCGGTCGTCCGATCCCGCGCAGTCGTGCACCGTCTACTCGACCATACGATTTGAGTGCTCCTGGATCGAAGATACGTTCGATGACCTGAGCAGCATATTGCTCCCCGGACGCGGTCCAGACACCAACGTCAAAGGATTTCAGAGCTGCTTCCAGGTGATGTCCCAGGCGTAGTTGGAACTTAAGGCGGCGGTTTCCGGCGAATTCGACAGAATCGGATTTGCCTACTTCAACTGAAGAACCGAGGAAACCGCCATGAAGGATCGTAAGACAAAGACAGCCTTGAAGGTCGTGC
>JANXWR010000081.1 GCA_025351025.1 Burkholderiales bacterium
GCCATGTTGGGCAAGGCGACGGGTTTTTCGCTGGAAACCGACCTGGTGCCCGTGGCCGTGGGGCCGGCGAGGTGCCGCTGCTACTGGTGGTTCACCCCTCGGTGCCGGCCAGGAACATGGGCGAGTTCATCGCGCTAGCGAAGCGCGCGCCGTTGAGTTTGGCGTTTGCCTCCTCGGGCAATGGCTCGACGGAGCACGTGACGGCGGAGATGTTCCAGCAGCGTGCCGGAGTCTCGCTGCTGCACGTTCCCTACAAAGGTGGCAGCCCGGCTATCACCGACTTGATCGGCGGTCAGGTGCAATCCATGTTTGCGACCATTCCGAACGTCATCCAGAACGTCAAGGCCGGCCGCCTGAGAGCGCTCGCAATCCTGACGCGGTCCCGGCACCCGAGTCTGCCCCAAGTACCCACGGCCGCGGAAGCCGGTCTAGCGGGGCTGGAAGTCTCGGCCATCTACGTCATCATGGCGCCCGCAGGGACGCCGCCGCCCGTGTTGCAGCGCTTGAACACCGAGTTCTCCGCCATCCTGAAGGAGCCGGAAACCATTCAGAAGTTTGCCGCGCTGGGGGTCACGCCAAGCGGCTCCACACTGGAAGAAGCCAAGGCCCGCACGCTCGCGCTGATCGCGAGCTGGAAGGAGGTCGTGAAGGCCCGCAACATCAAGGCGGAATGAGCGCAACTCGGATCCCGAGTCAAATCGCGAGTTGTCCGTGCACGCCTATTCTCAATACTTCCCAGTCCGCTTCGTGGGCGACGCTCTCGACGTCGCAGGACTCGTAGCACACAACCTGGCCTCGGCGTCCAACCGCTCCGTGATGACGTTCAAGGGGCGAACCTGGACGATTGCCGAAATGGGCGCCCGGGTGGCCGCGACGCGAGGCTGGCTGCACGATCGCGGCATCCGGCCCGGAGATTGGGCTGCGGTGATGATGGGCAACGACGGAGCCCTCGTCGAATTGATTTACGCGCTGGTCACCGCGGGCGTGGTCTGGATACCAGTGAACAGCAAGTTGAAGGCGCCCGGTCTGTCGCATCTGCTGGAGCATGGCCGGCCCAAGCTGTTCCATCGGGCACCCTGCGGTCCGCGCCGTGCCTGCCGTCGGCGTCCCAAGCGCGATAGGTGAGCAGGAGATCCAGTCGCACGCCACTTCAGGCCAGCGCGGAGTCGGCGCCGCGCGACGCGGTCGATGAGCTGGACGGTCCGCCTCCCACGATCGTCATCGCCCGGCGACGCGCCTTGACGTAGACGGCGCTGAGTGGTGTGCGGGACTGTCATGCATTCGGCGCCACCGCGCCTATCCTGCCCTACCCTTTTTCTCTACTCCGTTCGTACCTCGTTGCTCGTCTTCGAGTGAGAGCGATGTAACAAACGCTCAGAGGTCGGACGGTCCGAGTTTGTCTTGTCAACAAACCGCCGCGACAGCGAGGTTGCGCCCGAGGTAGCAGATCCCGCGCCTAGCCTTGATCGGGGGAGCTCCCAACCCCCGGTAGACCGAATGTCCCACCGCCGACGCTGCTGGCAGAGTGGGCACGGAATAGACGCTCGCCAGCCCATTTGGCCGCTGGGTAGAAGCGGCTTGACGAGCGGTTCGTGATCCTTCACTCGAGACGCCTATCAGCCAGAAGAGCCCGCCCGCTGCGTTTCAACCTGTGCGTGCGTGTGCGAGCGCCAAGAGCGCCCCGGCGGCATCGTCCATGGTGGCCATGGTCGACATCTCACCGGCGATTCGGCCTGCGCCGGTACGCAGCGACGAGTCGTTCAGCACGCGTTGAATTGCGGTGCGCAACGGCGCAGCTTCAGGCCGGAGAACAGCCACTCCGGCGCCTGCATCCTCCACTGCGCGGGCGTTGTACGGCTGATCCGCAAAGAGCGGCACCACGACCATGGGCAGGCCAACCGCAAGGCCGCCCAGCAAGGTTCCGGAGCCACCATGGCAAACGACCGCAGCTGCGTGCGCGAACACCTCCGCCTGAGGCACAAAGTCTTTGACGGTGACGTTGTCGGGAACAGTCCCCAGGGCTTCCGTTGTCATCACTGGCCCGGTGGTCAACAAGGCACTGACAGGCAGCGTACCTATGGCCTCCAAGATCTCGCGATAGGCAGCCCTGACTCTTTCTGAACGGCCTGACACCGTACCCAATGTGACATACAGGAACCGCAGCCCGTTCTTCGCCGCCCAGCCGGGTGTTTCCTTGGCTGAAACCGCTACACCACGCGATGCCGCAACGCGAAATGGGATTTGTCCACCGAGCGCGGCCGCATCTGCGTCCAGGGACGCCGGAAATGCCGTGAAGACCTTTTCGGCGCGTAGCGCAGCGCCGCCGTCGGGACTGAGCCCGGCGACGCGACGCAGTGCATCGAGCGATTCAATGACGTGTGTGCTCGCCCATGCCTCGAATCGGCCGGAGTGGACTGCCACGCAGGCATGCGGGATGGCCGCGCGCTCCGCCGCGACCAGTGCCGCGAACTCCGCGGATTCGAGCACGATCAAATCGGGGCGCCAATCGCTTATCGTTTGCTGAAGCGCGGGCATCGCGCTGCAAGCAAGGATGCCGCTGAATCCTTCGCGAAATCCGAGCGCGAGCGCGTCGTCTCCCTTCGCGGCGTCAAGCCGATCCCAAAAAGCCTTCGATTCTTCGTCGCTTGGGTCAGACACTCGCGCATGGACCAGGCCGGCTCGCTGCAAGCCCGCGCTCGCAGCTTCGGGTGCGGAAACGAGAACTTGATGGCCGAGTCGAGCCAGCGCCTGCGCGTAAGGCACGAGTGGACCGACATGGCCTGCGCCCTTCGTCGAGGAAAACAGAATTCGCATGTCACTGCCTCGTCGTCCGATTTCAGAATCTGCGATCAGCTGCGGCGCAAGTGCAGGGTGGCCCACTGTGCAAACAGGAAAGGGCGCGGCGCGCGAGGGTCCGACCTGTCGAAAGCCAAGGGCTCCGTTGTTGAGTGAACCACCGTGCAGCTGACAGTCACCAAGGTCGGCAAGTGGCCGTGAGCGTGGTTCGGAGTCGCACCTGAGAGCCGACCATCGCGCTCCCGATCTCACCGATCACGAGCTGCTTTCGGCGACGTCCGTGGACTCACGCTCTCGGCCAAAACCCGCCGGTTGTGGCCGTCGGCTTCAAGGCAGGCAGTAGGCGCATTCTTCGCGCAGTTCGGTCGCGCCGGGTCATAGGTGACAACGCCGTATACGCTGAAGTTGTTGCCAAGGTCGCATCGCTCCGACATGATTTGTCCTATTGCCAGGACAATAGAAGGACTGCAGACTGCAGCTGCAAACGCCATGACCCAGCCACTGCCGCTGCCCAAGTACCACCAGATCTATCTCGTGCTGCGGGAAAGGTTGGAGGACGGATATTTCGCGGCAAGAGTACCGGCGGAGATGGATCTGGTGAAGGAATTCGGTGTGGCGCGCGTGACGGTTCGCCGGGCCCTTGGGCAACTGGTGGCCGATGGACTGATCGAGCGTTCGCCCGGTCGCGGTACTGTGACGCTGGCCCAAGACACGACCCATGCGATGGGCGGGCCGCCGCCGCGGCAACGCGCCCATCTCACCGGACTATTGGAGAACATCGTCAACATGGGTTTGCGCACCGTCGTCAAGGTGGTGCAGTTCGAGGTGTTGGCTGCGTCGGAGCAGGTCGCCCGACAACTCGATGTGGCTTGCAACTCCCTGGTGCAGAAGGCGGTGCGTGTCCGGTCCACCGGAGACGGGCCGCTGTCCCACATCACCACCCATGTGCCGCAGGCGATCGCGAGCGGCTTCGGTCGGCGAGAGCTGGGCAAGAAGCCCATCCTGATGCTGCTCGAGGAGTCGGGCGTGAAGATCGGCCGCGCGCGCCAGAGCATCTCGGCCAAGCTCGCCGACGTCGCCGTGGCGAACCTGTTGGACGTGGACGTCGGCTCCGCCCTGCTGGCCGTGCAGCGCCTCGTGTTCGA
>JANXWR010000086.1 GCA_025351025.1 Burkholderiales bacterium
GGCGAGTCGACGCGCTGGCCGGTGGTCTTCGTCGTCGACGCCAAGCTGCCGAAGGACGTGAAGACCATCACCCTGTCGTATACCTTCTTCGAGGTCGGCGGCAAGGTGCCCGCCGAGCCGGCCGCCCAGGCTGCCGCGCGCGTCGATGCGCCCGCAATCGCAGGAGCCCGCTCGTGAGCCGGCCGGTCGCCGTCGATGCCGAGGAGAAAGCCCTGCGTCGCAAGGGCTCGCTCTGGCGCACGCTGAGCGCGGTCGGTTGGTCGTTTTTCGGCGTGCGCAAGGCGCGCGACCTGGAGCGCGACGCGGCACAGCTCAATCCCTTGCACGTGGTGATCGCCGGCGTCGCCGTGGCTGCGCTCTTCGTCGTCTTGCTGATCGTGCTCGTCAACTGGGTCATCGCGAGCGGTGTGGCCACATGAATTCATCGCTTCGAAATTTGCAGGAGATCAAGCCATGTCGGCAGTGACGCCGGGCGCAGCGCCCTACTACTTCGTTCCCGCGCCTTCGCGCTTTCCGGCCTCGGTGGCGTTCGGCTTCCTGCTCATCATCTTCGGTGCGAGCCAGTGGATCAACGGCGCCGAATGGGCGAGCTGGGTCGTGCTGGCCGGCTTCGTCGCCTGGCTGTTCACGCTTCAGCAATGGTTCCGACAGGCGATTTCAGAGAGCGAGGGCGGCCGCTACAACAAGCTGGTCGACATCTCCTTCCGCTGGAGCATGAGCTGGTTCATCTTCTCGGAGGTGATGTTCTTCAGCGCCTTCTTCGGCGCCCTCTACTGGGTTCGCCTGCATGCGCTGCCAAGCCTCGGCAGCATCGAGGACGCCGTGCTCTGGCCGGACTTCAAGGCGGTCTGGCCGAGCGTCGCGCCCGGCTACACCGGTTCGCCCGCCGGCATCGTCGACCCGTTCGCGACCATGGGCCCGTGGCCGATCCCGACGCTCAACACGGCGATCCTGCTGTCCTCGGGCGTCACGGTGACGATTGCGCACCACGCGCTGGTCGCCAACCATCGCGCCCGCGCCATCGTCTTCATGTGGTTCACGGTCTTGCTCGGCATGGCCTTCCTGGGCTTCCAGGCCTACGAATACCACCATGCCTACACCGAGCTGAACCTCAAGCTCAGCTCGGGCGCCTACGGCTCGACCTTCTTCATGCTGACCGGCTTCCACGGCTTCCACGTGTTCATCGGCATGCTGATGCTGCTGTTCATCACGATCCGCATCATGCGCGGCCACTTCACCCCGGATCGCCACTTCGGCTTCGAGGGCGCGGCCTGGTACTGGCACTTCGTCGACGTCGTCTGGCTCGGCCTCTACGTCGTCGTCTACTGGCTGTAGCGGCGAGGGCTGGGCGGCTTCGTCAGCGCCCGAACGGTATGCCGGTCGGGTGGATCCAGCCCAGCCGCCAGGCGACCAGGATGCACACGAAGAGCGCCACCGACACGGCAACGCGCACGGCAAGGGCGCGCATCATGCGGCCGCTGCGTGAGGCGCCGTCGCCGCCGCGCAGCATGAAGACGCCGGCGAAGATCAGGGCGCCGATGATGACGGCGAAGGCCACGCCGACGAGCAGGTTCATGGTTGGCGATTATCGGCGCGCGGGCCGGATGGCTTTGTCGGCCGTGCCTGCGTGAGCGCCGCGAACGAGCCATCCCCTTCCGACGCGTCGGCGGCATCGACCCGGGCGATCTGGCGCAACGCAATCGTCCTGCTCACCGCGCTGGCAAGCGTCGCACTCGCCCTGCGCCTGGGCGTCTGGCAGCTCGACCGGGCGGCGCAGAAGATCGCCTTGCAGGCGTCGCTCGAAGCACGCGCCGACGAGCCCGCGCTGGCGGGGCCCGGCTTGGCGCGAAACGTCGACGAGGTGCCGGCGCAAACCTTTCGCCGCGTTCACCTCGCGGGTCGCTGGGCCGAAGAGCGCACCGTCTTTCTCGACAACCGGCAGATGGACGGGAAGGTCGGATTCTTCGTCGTCACGCCGCTGTTGCTCGACGACTCGCGCACGGCGGTGCTCGTGCAGCGCGGCTGGGTGCCGCGCCACTTCGACCGGCGCGCCGCCTTGCCGACCCTCGTCACCGCGCCGGGCCGGGTCGAGATCGAAGGCAGCGTCGCCTTGGCGCCGTCGCGGATGTTCGAGTTCAGCGCCGCAGCGAGCGGGCCGATCCGGCAAAATGTCGATGCCGCGTCGCTCGCACGCGAGACGGGGCTCGATCTGCTGCCGCTCGCGGTGATCGAAAGCGCCAACGGCATCAACTCCCACGACGGCCTCGAGAGACATTGGCCGCCGCCCGCCACCGACGTGCAGAAGCACTACGGCTACGCCTTCCAGTGGTTCGCCATCAGCACGGTGATCGCCTTCCTCTATGTCTGGTTCCGAATCCTCCGCCCCCGCCGACGCCGCCGCACCGAGTGACGCGTCGACGCTGCTGACCTTCAGCGTCCATTCGCTGCCTTCGCCGGAGGTCGCGGGGCGCGATGCGCGGCGCACCCAGCACGGCCGCTGGCAGATGCTGGCGATCCTGCTCGTCTGCGCCGCGCCGGTCGTCGCGGCCTACCTCGCCTACGTCGGCATCCGGCCGAAGGCGCTCACCAACTACAGCGAGTTGGTCCTGCCGCCGCGCCCCTTGCCGTCGGCGCTGCCGCTCACCGACCTCGGCGGCGCCGCGGTGGCGCCGCTTTCGCTGCGCGGCCAGTGGCTGCTCGTCGTCGTCTCGAGCGCTGCCTGCGACGCCGCCTGCGAGCGCCATCTCTGGCTGCAGCGCCAGCTGCACGAATCGCTCGGCCGCGAGAAGGACCGTGTCGACAAGCTCTGGCTCATCGACGACGACGACGGCGCCGCGCCGCGCTCGCAGACGCTGGCCGCGATCGGCGCCGATCGCGGCGCGAAGACGTCCGGCCTCGCACCGGCGACCGTGCTGCGCGTCGCGCGCGAGCCTCTCGCCGCCTGGCTGACGCCGGCGCCCGGGCATGCGCTCGAGGACCACCTCTACATCGTCGATCCGCAAGGCGACTGGATGATGCGCGCGCCGTCCGATGCCGATCCGGCGAAGCTGAAGCGCGACATCGAAAAGCTCCTGCGCGCCTCGGCAGGATGGGATCGGCCGGGCCGATGAACGCCAGCCCGCCCGCCTACGATCTGGCGCCGCTGCTCGCCGTGGCCGCCGTCGGACTGGCCCTCGCGCTCGGCCCTCTCGCCTGGTTCTGGCTGCATCGCCGGCACGCGGCACCTTCGGCACGGTTGCGCGCCTTGGCCCTGCTCGTGCTCTTTCTCAGCTTCGACCTCGTTCTCCTCGGCGCCTTCACGCGGCTCAGCGATTCCGGGCTCGGCTGCCCCGACTGGCCCGGTTGCTACGGCCACGCCAGCCCGTCCGGCGCGAGCGAGCACATCGCCCGGGCCGAGGCGGCAGTGCCGACCGGTGCGGTCACGCACAGCAAGGCCTGGATCGAGATGGCGCACCGCTATTCGGCGACGGCGATCGGCCTGCTCGTCCTCGTCCTGGCGGCGTTCGCGATCGCCGAGGTGCTGCGTCGTCGCGTGGCCGTGTCGCCGGGCTGGGCCATCGCGACCCTGATCTGGGTCGTCGTGCAGGGCGCGTTCGGCGCGCTCACGGTGACGATGCGGCTCTACCCGGCCATCGTCACCCTGCACCTGCTCGGCGGCCTCGCCTTGCTCGCCTTGCTGGCGATCCAGGCCGAGGTCTACGAGCCGCGCCGAATCGCGCTGGTGCCATCGCTGCGCCGCGGGCTCGTCGCCGTCACGGCTCTGACGCTGCTGCAGGTCGCGCTCGGTGGCTGGGTCAGCACCAACTACGCGGTGCTCGCCTGCAGCGAGTTCCCGGCCTGCCAGGGCTCGTGGTGGCCCGACATGGATTTCGCAGCCGCCTTCCAGCTGCTGCGGCCGCTCGGCATGGATGCGTCGGGTGCCTTCCTTCCCTTCTCCGCGTTGACGGCGATCCACGTCGCGCATCGCCTCGGCGCCTTCATCGTCCTGCCGGCGATCCTGCTGCTGGCATGGCGGCTCGCTGCCGGCGGCGGCCGAGAGGCGCGGCCCTGGGCCTGGGCGTTGGCCGGCATCGCCGCCTGGCAGACGGCAAGCGGCCTCGGCAACGTCCTGCTCGGCTGGCCGCTGGTCGCCGCGGTCGCGCACACGGCGGGTAGCGCCGTACTCGTCGTCGTGCTGACCATCCTGCTCGTCCGGGGGCGGCCATCGCCTGCCATCGGCGCGTCGCGCTGGCCGACCGGCCGCGCGCGCCTGGCTTCGTAGAATCGACGGCTTGGCCGCCATGTCCGATACCCTCGCGTCTCCCGCAGCCGCCACCGCGCGCAGCGTCTCGCTGCCGTCGAGGGCGCGACAGTACTATGCGCTGACGAAGCCGCGCGTCGTGCAGCTGATCGTCTTCTGCGCCGCGATCGGCATGCTGCTGGCGACGCCCGACTGGCCGGACTGGCGCGTCGTGCTGCCGGCCGTCGCTGGCATCTGGCTCGTCGCGGCCGCGGCGGCGGCATTCAACTGCCTGGTCGAGCAACGCATCGATTCGCGCATGGCGCGCACCTCGTGGCGGCCGACGGCGACGCGCGAGCTCACCGCGAGCCAGGCGCTCGTCTTCTCGGCAATCCTCTGCGCCGCGGGCAGCGCCTTGCTCTGGTTCGCGGTCAATCCGCTGACGATGTGGCTGACCTTCGCCACCTTCATCGGCTACGCAGTCATCTACACCGTCGTGCTCAAGCCGCTGACGCCGCAGAACATTGTCATCGGCGGCGCCTCTGGCGCGATGCCACCGGTGCTCGGCTGGGCGGCGGTGCGCGGCGACGTCGGCCCCGAGGCCTTGATGCTCTGCCTCATCATCTTCCTCTGGACGCCGCCGCATTTCTGGGCGCTCGCCCTCTACCGCGCCGAGGACTACCGGCGCGCCGGCCTGCCGATGCTGCCGGTGACGCACGGCTCCGAGTTCACGCGCCTGCACGTCCTGCTCTACACGCTGGTGCTGTTCGCGGCGACGCTGCTGCCCTTCGTCGCCGGCATGAGCGGGCCGATCTATCTGGCCGCCGCAATCGTTCTCGGCGTCATGTTCTGCGGCTACGCCTGGCGCCTCTGGCGACGCTATTCCGACGCACTGGCGCGCACGACCTTCCGATTTTCCATCGTCCATTTGTCGCTGCTCTTCGCGGCGCTTCTAGTCGATCACTACATCGGGCCGCTGATCGCATGACGCTGTCACGCCGCCTGCTCGTCGCTGGTGCTTTCGCGGGCCTGCTGCTCGCCGGCTGCGACAAGCTCGGCCTGGCCGCCAGGGGGCCGAGCTTCCACGCCACCGACATCACCGGCGCCGAGTTCGCGCGCCACCTCGAGCTGCCGGATGTCGACGGCAAGATGCGCACGCTCGCCGACTGGAAGGGCAAGGTGACGGTGGTCTTCTTCGGCTACACGCAGTGTCCCGACGTCTGCCCGACGACGATGGCCGAGCTGAGCCAGATCCGCAAGTCGCTGGGCGCCGAAGGCGACCGGATCGAAACCGTGTTCGTGACCATCGACCCGGAGCGTGACACGCCGGAGGTCCTGAAGGCCTACGTCGGCAACTTCGGCCCCGGCTTCACGGCACTGCGCGGCTCCGCCGAGCAGACCGCCGCTGCGGCCAAGGAGTTCAAGGTCTTCTATGCCAAGGCGCCGGGCCGCACGCCCGGCAGCTACACCATGGACCACAGCGCCGCATCCTTCGTGTTCGACGCGAACGGCCGGGCTCGCCTCTACGTCCCCTACGGCGGCGATTCGAAAAACCTGGCGGCCGATCTCAGGCAACTCGTCGCGGCGGGTTGAAAAGAAAGCGGCCCCAGCGGGGCCGGCCCCTCCCTCCTGGAGGGAGGGGTTGGGGAGGGAGTAATCCTGTCAGCGAAGCTGCGGCTCGGGCGGCTAGGCCGTGTGAGCCAAAGCTTTGCGCATCTTCTTCATCGCGGCGACTTCGATCTGGCGAATCCGCTCGGCGCTGACGCCGTATTCGCCGGCCAGGTCGTGCAGCGTCATGCCGCCCGAGCTGTCGTCATTCACCTTCAGCCAGCGCTCCTCGACGATGCGGCGGCTGCGCGCGTCGAGCGCGTCGAGCGCCAGGGCGATGCCGTCGCCGGCCAGCCAGTCGCGCTTCTTCGCCTCGAGCACCTGCGTCGGCTCGTTGCTGTCGTCGGCCAGGTAGGCGATCGGCGCGTAGCTTTCCTCGCCGTCGTCGGTCTGCGGCTCGAGCGCGACGTCGCCGCCAGAAAGCCGGGTTTCCATCTCGAGCACTTCCTCGCGCTTGACGTTCAGCGTCTTGGCGAGCGAGTCGACCTCGCCTTGGGTGAGCGTCGTCCGGTGCGTGTCCTCGGCGGCGGCGGCGTCCTTCATGTTCTGCTTCATCGAGCGCAGGTTGAAGAAGAGCTTCCTCTGTGCCTTGGTCGTCGCGACCTTGACCATGCGCCAGTTCTTCAGGATGTACTCGTGGATCTCGGCTTTGATCCAGTGCATGGCGTAGCTGACCAGGCGGACGCCCTGTTCGGGGTCGAAGCGCTTGACGGCCTTCATCAGGCCGACGTTGCCTTCCTGGATCAGGTCGCCGTGCGGCAGGCCGTAGCCCAGATACTTGCGCGAGATCGAGACGACCAGGCGCAAATGCGAGACGACCAGGCTTCCGGCGGCCTGGAGGTCGCCGGTGGCGCGCAGGCGGCGGGCAAACGCGGTTTCTTCCTCCTGCGTGAGCAAGGGAACACGGTTGACGGCCGTGATGTAGGCGTCGAGGTTGCCGAGCGAGGGAACGAGCGCCCACGGATCGCGGACGGCCAGAGCGGTAGCAGGGGAGCGGGTCATGGGGGTATCAGACATCCTCTTGGCCTTTCGGTTCCGCAAATATTAGCACTCGGGCACCTAGAGTGCTAAGAGGCGCCCAATCGCCCCGATGAGCCTGCGCTATCGACCGACCGGCAAGGGTCGTACCCGGGCAAGGCCTAGCTGAACGCGGTGTCCATTCGGTCGAGCAGGTCGTCGAGCGCCGCCAGCAGCTCCGCCACGTCGACCGGCTTGGTCAGGTAGCGGGTCGCCCCGGCGGCCAGCGCCGCGTCGATCTGCGGGCCCAGGGCGTCGGCCGAGACGACGATCACCGGGATGGCCGCGGTGTCCGGGTCGGCCTTGAAGTGGCGCAGCAGCTCCAGCCCGCTGATGTCGGGCAGGTGCATGTCGAGCAGGATCAGGTGCGGCCGATGCGCCCGCACCGCCGCCAGACCGTCGAGCCCGGTCACCGAGACTTCCATCTGCACCTGCTCGCGCTGCGCCATGATGCCGCGCATGACCTCGACGTTGGTCTCGTTGTCCTCGACGTAGTGGACGATGCGCCGGTGGTACTCGGCCGGCACCGACTCGAGCAGCTCGAGGTTGGAGCGGACGGTGTCGGGATCGATCGCCTTGGGCAGCCGGAGCGTGAAGGACGAGCCTTCGCCGGGGAAGCTCTTCACGCCGATCGAGCCGCCCATCAGCTCGGCGAGGCGCCGGCTGATGACCAGGCCGATGCCGGTGCCCTGCAGGGCTGTACGCTCGCGGCCGAGCCGGTTGAAGGGCTTGAAGAGCTCTTCCATCTGCTCCGGCGTCATGCCCATGCCGGTGTCGGTGACGGCGATCTCGACGATGTCCGGCGCGACCAGCCGGCTGGCGATGTGGACCCGGCCGGCCTCGGCGTTGTACTTGACCGCGTTGCTGAGCAGGTTGGTAAGGATCTGCTTGACCCGCGTGGCGTCGCCGACGATGCCGGCGGTGCCGGGCCCCAGGTCCTGGCTGATACGAATCTCGCGGCGCACCGCGTCGCTGGCGACCAGCGCGACCGTCGCCGACACCAGCTCGGGCAGGTCGAGTGTGGTCGGCTGCAGGCGCAGGTTGCCGGACTCGATGCGCGACAGATCGAGCACGTCGTTGATCATGTCGAGCAGGTGCCAGCCGGCCTGCTGGATCTGCCCGACCCAGGGCCGCTGCGCCGGCGCCAGCGGGTGGCGCTGGTCGATCTCGAGGAGCTGGGCGAAGCCGAGCATGGCGTTGAGCGGCGTGCGCAGCTCGTGGCTCATGCGAGAGAGAAAGTCGCTCTTCGCCCGGTTCGACGCCTCGGCCGCTTCGCGCGCCCGCTCCGCCTCCTCGAGGCGCAGGTGCTCGGTGATGTCCTCGACGACGCCGACGATGCGCCAGGGCTCGTTGTTCGAATCGCGCAGCAGGGTCACGGTGGCGCGCACCCAGACGACCGCGCTGCCCTGGGTGACGCAGCGCTTGTGGCGCCGGTACATGGGGATTTCGCCGCGCACCAGCTGGCCGGTCATGGCTTCGTCGTTTGCCAGGTCCTCGGGGTGCGTCAGCTCGGCCGGCGCCAGCGCCGTCAGCTCCGCCTCGCTGTAGCCGGTGAGCTCGCAAAATCGCGGATTGGCCTGGATGACGCGTCCGGCGAGGTCGGTGTAAACGACGCCGATCGGTACGTTGTCGAGGATGTTGCGAAAGCGCTGTTCGCTCGCCCGCAGCGCCGCCTCGGCGACGTGCCGCTCGCCGACTTCGGCACGCAAGGCGGCGGTTCGCTCGCGCACCGCGCTTTCGATGCGGCGCGTTCTGCCGGTCGTGATGAGCAGCGAGGCGCCTAGCATCGCCGCCGAGAGCAGGCCGGCGGCCGAGAACAGCCAGGCGCTGCGATCGCGGGCGTCGGGAACATCCTGGGGATCGGCGGCGACGCGCAGGTCCCACTGCCTGCCGGCAAAGGCGAACGGCCGCTCGTGCATCAGGCCGGTCGGCGAGACCTCGCAGCCGAGGCGGCCGGCGACGCGTCGGCGCGTCGCCAGGTGGTCGGCGTCGACGACACAAACGTTCAGGTAGGCCGGCACCTTGCCGACCAGGCTGGCGAGCTGCTCGTCCATCGCCAGGGAGACGAAGACGACGCCGCGAAAGGCGGCGCGCCGTTCGGAGGGCGTCGCGACGTCGCCGTCGTAGATCGCCTGGTAGACGACGACGCCCATCTGCCGATCGCCTTCGCTCTGCTGGGTCAGGCGAAACCCGGCAGTGGCGGCGGGGCGGCCGGTCTCGACGGCGGCAGTGATCGCCGCTC
Organism: Burkholderiales bacterium; assembly: GCA_025351025.1. Classification (GTDB taxonomy): domain Bacteria; phylum Pseudomonadota; class Gammaproteobacteria; order Burkholderiales; family Burkholderiaceae_C; genus Schlegelella_A. The sequence continues at coordinate 9,087 of JANXWR010000086.1, forward strand.
GCGCCGCCGGCACCGACATCGCGTTCACGCCCAGGGCGGGCCATTTCTCGCGCAGCGGCTCGATCTGCCGGATCGCCACGATGTCGCCGCCGTCGGCCCGGGCTTCGGACGACGATGGGTCGAGCGCGGTGGCGCTGGCGGCGATGCCGTTCGGACGGTCGAAGACGCGGTAACCCGGGTTGCCGTCGGCACGCACCCGCGCCTCGAAGGCGGCCACGTCTTCGCGGCGCACCCGCTCGCTCCAGCCCATCGCCCGGACCGTGCCGCCGCCGAGCCAGTTCTCGGTCGCGGTGCGCATCTCGGCCCGGCTCGGCATGCGCGTCACGCTGAATACGCCGCGCAAGGCTTCGAGGGCGCGCAGCGGCTCCTGCAGCTGCGTCACCAGGATCAGCGATGCGCTCGATGCGTCGTGGTCGAACGACGCGCGCACGCGCTCGCCGGTCCAGCGTCCGACCTGGACGATGCCCAGGCCGAGAAATGCGGCGACCAGTGCCAGCGTCAGCCCGACCGGAATTCGGCGCGGTGTCCACTCGGATGCCGGCCGGCCGATCAGCGTCAGGACGATTGGCGTGGCGATGAGAAGGCCGGCGAGGTCGCCGATCCACCAGGTGCCCCAGGTGTAGACCAGTGCGCCTGCAGCGACGAGGCCCGAGGCGCCGAGGACGGCCGTCGCGACGCTGGTCGAGACGAGGCTGCTCGCCGAGCAGGCGGCGACGAAGCGGGCGACGTCGGCCGGCAAGGTGAGGGTGAGCGGCTGGCGCACGAAGCGTTGCACCAGCACCGCGCCGATGCCGGCCTGCAGGGCGGCGCCGACGCCGATGGCGGCCGGCACCGCGAACGCCGTCAGGTCGTGGTGGCCACGCGCCGCGACGAGGATGGCGTTGACGCAAAAGGAGCCGAGCGCAACGGCGCCGACCATGCGCCGGCCGTAGATGAGCACGCTCGCCAGCGCGATGCCAGTCGCTGGATAGAGCGGTGATGCGTAGCCTGCAGGAATCGCCAGCAGCAGCGCCAGCAGGCCGGTGCCGATGTAGGCCAACATCGTCAGCGCGAACGGCAGGCCCCACCGCGCCCAGGCGTCGTTGCCGGCAAGCGGCGTCTTCAGTGCGGCAAAGAGTGGCATCGGCGATCGTTGCCCGGCAGTCGTTTGGACGGCGTGGGCCGTCGAACGATAACCGGCGGTGCTCTGAAACGGCTCGATTCCGCCCGCTAGGCGGATCGGCGGTGACTCGCAGCCGGGGCTCAGACGCCCCAGCGCAACGCCGCGGTGTGGACAGGCGCGTCCCAGAGGGCCAGGGTCGACCTGTCGGCGGCGCTCACCGTGATCGAGCAGCCCGCCATCTCGAGCGAAGTGACATAAGGACCCGTCAGATAGCGCACGACCTGGATGCCGGTGCCGGCCAGCACCTTGCGCGCCGCGTTGACCATGAGATAGAGCTCGAGCAGCGGCGTGCCGCCGAAGCCGTTGACGAGGAGCAGCACCTCTTGACCCGACTTGAGCGACAGATCCTTGAGGATCGCGCCGGTGAGCTCGGTGGCGATGTCATCGGCCGACGCGAGCTTGACCCGGCGCCGCCCCGGCTCGCCGTGGATGCCGACGCCATCTCCATCTCGTCGGTGCCGATCTGGAAGGTCGCCTTGCCGGCCGCCGGTACGGTGCACGACGTGAGCGCGACGCCCATCGATGCGGTTGCCTTGTTTGGAGTATGCGCGGCACCCGGCGCGCCCGCTCAGACGTTGAAAAGGAAGTTCAACACGTCGCCGTCTTTGACGACGTACTCCTTGCCTTCGGAGCGCATCTTTCCCGCGTCCTTGGCGCCATGCTCGCCCTTGAAGGCGACGAAGTCGGCGTAGGCGATCGTCTGCGCACGGATGAAGCCGCGCTCGAAGTCGGTGTGGATCACGCCGGCCGCCTGCGGCGCCGTGTCGCCGACGTGGATCGTCCAGGCGCGCACTTCCTTGACGCCGGCGGTGAAGTAGGTCTGCAGGCCGAGCAGCTTGAACGCGGCCCGGATCAGTCGCGCCAGGCCCGACTCGGTCTGGCCCATTTCGGCGAGGAACATCTGCCGGTCCTCGTCGCTCATGTCGGCGAGCTCGGCCTCGGTCTTGGCGCTGATCACGACGACCGGCGCATGCTGCTTGGCCGCGACCTCGCGGAGCCGGTCGAGGTGCGGGTTGTGCTCGAAGCCGTTCTCGGCCACGTTGGCGACGAACATCGCCGGCTTGGCGGTGATGAGGCAGAGCGGCTTCAGCACCGCCAGCTCTTCCTTGCTGAACGCGATCGAGCGCACCGGCCTCGCCTGGTCGAGCGCGGCGTTGCACTTCTCGAGCACGTCGACGAGGCGTTTGGCCTCCTTGTCGTTGCCCGACTTGGCTGCCTTGATCGAGCGAGAGAGCGTCTTCTCGACGGTCGTGAGGTCCGCGAGGCAGAGTTCGGTCTGGATCACCTCGATGTCGGAGACCGGGTCGACCTTGCCGGCGACGTGGATGACGTTGTCGTCGTCGAAGCAGCGCACGACGTTGACGATCGCGTCGGTCTCGCGGACATGCGCAAGGAACTGGTTGCCCAGCCCCTCGCCCTTGGACGCGCCGGCAACCAGCCCGGCGATGTCGACGAACTCGACGATCGCCGGAACGATGCGCTCGGGCTTGACGATCGCCGCCAGCGCGCCGAGCCGCGGGTCGGGCAGCTCGACGATGCCGATGTTGGGCTCGATCGTGCAGAACGGATAGTTCTCCGCCGCGATCCCGGCCTTCGTGAGCGCGTTGAAGAGGGTGGACTTGCCGACGTTGGGCAGGCCCACGATGCCGCATTTGAGGCTCATGTAGAAGGGTTCTCGACAGCGGTGAGCCCTCGATTTTAGTCGGCCAGGCTGCGCCCGCGGCGCAAGTGAAAATGCCCGCCATGCGCAAAGCCCAGGGACTCTTCAAGGCCGAAGACGGCGTACTGCGCTGCTTCTGGTGCCAAGCCAGCCCAGCCTACCAGACCTACCACGACCACGAATGGGGCTTCCCGGTCACCGACGACACGCGCCTGTTCGAGAAGCTCTGCCTCGAAGGCTTTCAGGCCGGGCTGAGCTGGCTCACCATCCTCAACAAGCGCGAGGCATTTCGCCGCGGCTTTGCCGGCTTCGACGCCGAGCGCATCGTCCGATTCAAGGAGCGCGACGTCGAACGGCTGCTCGGCGACGCCGGCATCGTCCGCCATCGCGGCAAGATCGAGTCGACGATCAACAACGCGAAGCGCGTGCTCGAGCTGCGCGACGAGTTCGGGTCGCTCTCCACCTATGCCTGGGGTTTCGAGCCCAAACCAGCTTCGCGGCCGAAGCGGCTGACCCTCGCGGCGTTGAAGAAGCTGGGCAGTTCGCCCGAGTCGATCGCCATGTCGAAGGATCTGAAGAAGCGCGGCTGGAGCTTCGTCGGCCCGACCACGGTATATGCCTTCATGCAGGCGATGGGTCTGGTCAACGACCACATCGAGGGCTGCCACGTGCGCCCGCTCGTCCTGCAGGCGCCGCGCCCCGGCCGCTGAGCCGGTAAGGGCGGAGCCCGACTCTAAACTCGGCGTCCCCACGACCGGAGCCTGACATGACGGCAACGCAGCTACTTTCGCCGCACACCAAGGATCTCGGCGGCGGCTTCACCGTGCGGCGTCTGCTGCCGCAGGCCGATCGTCGCTCGGTCGGTCCGTTCGTCTTCTTCGACCACTTCGGGCCGATCGACGTCGTGCCGGGCTCGAACTTCGACGTGCGGCCGCATCCGCACATCGGCCTGGCCACGCTCACCTACCTGTTCGACGGCGCGATGATGCATCGCGACTCGACCGGCATCGTGCAGCGCATCGAGCCTGGCGCCGTCAACTGGATGTCGGCCGGTCGCGGCATCGTCCACTCCGAACGCGCGCCCAAGGATCTGCAAACGGAAACCTATCGCAACCACGGCCTGCAGCTCTGGATCGCCTTGCCCGAAGCCGACGAGGAGTCGGCGCCTTCGTTCCAGCACGCGCCGGCCGAGACGATTCCGCAGGTACGGCTCGATGGCGCCGTCGTCCACGTCGTCGTCGGCTCGGCCTTCGGCGTGGCCTCGCCGGTCGCAACGCGCTCGCCGACGCTGGCGCTGGTCTTCGACTTCGACGTCGCTTCCGGCCTGGCGATCGAGCTTCCTGCGCTCGCCTCCGAGCGTGCCGCCTACGCCCTCGACCATCCCTTCGAGATCGACGGCGAGAAGGTCGACGAGTTCACGATGGCGGTCATCGCGCCCGGCGCGACGCCCGAGCTCTCGGCACCGCGCGGCGGCCGCGTCGCGCTGGTCGGTGGCGAGCCGCTCGGCCATCGCTTCGTCTCGTGGAACTTCGTCTCGAGCCGGCGCGAGCGCATCCAGCAGGCCGAGGCCGACTGGGAGGCGCAGCGCTTCGAACGCATCCTCGGCGAGACCGAGTTCATTCCCCTGCCGGCGCGCCACCCTTAGCCGTCGCCATCGCCCCGAGTGGCGATGCGCGGGCGGAGGCGTCCGGCCACAACATCAAGGCATTGCCCAAGGCCGCCAGTGCCGCGCCGAGGGCGGTGAGCAGGTCGGGGCGAAAGCCCTCGAAGACGAGCGAGACGACGAGCGCGATCAGCGGCGTCATGACGCCGACCGTTCCCGCCGGGCCCGGACCGAGGCGGTCCTGCAGTGTCAGGAAGCAGGCAAAGGCGAGCACCGAGCCCAGCAGCGCCAGCCAGGCGAGCGAGAGCCACCAGCTCGGCTGACTCGGCAATGCGAAGTCGCGTCCCAGTAGCAGCCCGACGATGGCCGCGGCCACGGCGCCGTACAGCATGCCGAAGCCCATCGCCGGCAGGAGCGGCACGCCGAGCTGGCGATTGCGGCTGGCGGCCAGACTGCCGATCGCGGAGAGCAGCACCGAAGCGACCGTGAACAGGGCGCCCAAGGTGCCGCGCTCGCCGTCGGCTGGCCGAACGATTTCAGGCCAGAAGATCAGCGCGACACCGGCCAGCCCGAGCACGCCGCCGGCGATGAAGCGCGCGCCAATGGCCACGCCGAACAGGGCGGCCGCACCGACCCCGGTGAGCAAGGGCGACGCCGAGTAGCCGACCGCGACCAGGCCCGAGGCGACGTAGCGCTCGGCGTGATAGACGCAGACGTACGACACGCCGTAGAGAAAACAGCCTTGCAGGGCGAGCGCCATGTGTGCGGCGGCCGGGAAGCGGATGCGATCGCCGCGCCAGAGCGCAAGAACGAGCACCGTCGCGCCGGCGATCGCGAAGCGCAGGGCGACGCCGAATTCAGGCGCGAGGCCCGAGAGCTGATAGGTGATCGCGTGCCAGGTCGTGCCCCAGACGCCGACGCAGATCGCGAACAGCTGCCAGTTCTTGAAGCGGCTCACGTCGTTAGGGCCTGTTCACGCCAATGCGTGCCCACGCCCGGCCCTTCGGGTGATCTCAGGAAACGCCTGCCCTCGGCGTTGCAAATGCTCGCCATAGCAGCGGCTATGGCTGCGCTTTGCGTCTTGATGGCGGTCGTTTCCTGAGTCACGTGGGCACGCATTGGCGTGAACAGGCCCTAGAGTCAGTCGAACGCATAGCTCGCGCGTCCCTGCATGCCCGGTCGCAGGAAGCGGTCGAAGCCTTCGACGATGACGGCATTCATGCCGAAGGTCAGCGCGCCATCGAGGCGCCGATCGGCGCGGTACTGCATCAGCACGTCGCCGACGGCATGGCCGGGCACGCCGGTGGCGGGATCGACGTCGGGGATGGGGCAACGAGCGCAGGGCTTGACGAACTTCAGCCGCACCGCTCCCTCGCCAGCGTCGAAGACGATCTCGTCGAGATGGTCCTCGCCATTCGCATCGAGACCGCCGAGCACGAGGTTGGGACGAAAGCGCGCCATCGTCACGACCGCCTCGTCGGCGAGCGCGAGCCGGCGATTGATCTCGGCCAGCGACGCGCTCGAAGCGACGAGCAGCGGATAGCCGTCCTGGAACGCGGTCTCGGCCTCGATCTCGCCGGTCCAGTCGCGATTGGCGAGACGTTTCACCTCGGGATCGAAGCGGGCCAGGCGCAGCGGCCGGCCGAGGAAGTCGCTGAACCACTGCGCGCAGAGCGCACCCATGTCGAAGGCCACGACCGCGTCGCGCCAGACCCGAACCTCGCACGGCGCCTCGACCCGGTCGAGCGCGACATGCAGCGCCAGCATGCCGGGCGCGCGCAGGATCATCTCTTCGGTCTTCAGGGTCGGCTGGATCAGGGCCATGCGCGGCAGCTCGCGCTGCGTGACGAACTCGCCGGCGTCGTCCACCACCATCCAGACGCGATCGAGGTCGAAGCCGGTCTCGACGAGCAGGGCCTCGCGCGGCGTCGTGCCGGCGCAGGATTTGATCGGATGGACGTGCACCGACTCGATGGTCACGGTGGCGTCGCTGTCGCTGTCGCTGTCGGTGGGGCTCATGGGCGGGGGTCGTTGGCGGGACGGGCCGGCGATTGTCTCGCGAGCCGCTGCCTACAATCCGGCGATGCCTTCCTTCGACGTGCAGGTCGCCGGCGCCGGCATCGTCGGCAAGACGCTGGCGCTCGCGCTGTCGCGGCTCGGTCTGTCGGTGGCCTTGCGCGGCGCGCCGGCGTCGGCCGTGCGCCGCGACGACGTGCGCGCCTATGCGCTCAACGCCGCCTCGGTCGCCTTGCTGCGCGGTCTCAAAGTCTGGGACGCCTTGGCCGCGGACGCGACCACGGCCGTCCACGACATGCTGGTGCACGGCGATGCGGCCGGGGCGGCGCTCGAGTTCTCGGCCTGGGAGCAGCATGTTGGCGAGCTCGCGGTGATCACCGACGCCGCCGCGCTCGAGCACGAACTCGATGCGGCCTTGCGCTTCGCGCCGCACGTGACCCGGGTCGACCAGGACGTGCCGGCCACCCTGGTCGCACATTGCGAAGGCCGTGCCGCCGCGACGCTGCTGAAGGATCTCGGCACCGGCTTCGTGCCGCAACCCTACGGCCAGAAGGCGATCGCGGCGCGACTGATCGCGTCGCGCCCGCACGGCCACGTCGCCCGGCAGTGGTTTCGCGCCCCCGACGTGCTGGCGCTGCTGCCCTTCGACCGGCCCGAGTCCGGCCGTTCCTGGGCGCTCGTCTGGTCGCTGCCGAACGCGCGTGCCGATGCGCTGCTCGCCGCCGACGCGGCGTCGTTCGAGGCCGAGCTCGCGCTCGCCACCGGCGGCGAAGCCGGCGCGCTCGCGCTCGGTTCCGAGCGTGCCGCCTGGCCCTTGCTCGTCGGCCGCGCGGCGACCTGGTGCGGACCCGGCTGGGTGCTCGTTGGCGATGCCGCCCACGTCGTCCATCCGCTCGCCGGCCAGGGCCTCAACCTCGGCCTCGCCGATGTCGCTGCGCTGGTCTCGGCGATTGGCGAGCGCGAGCCCTGGCGCGGCCTTGGCGACGAACGGTTGCTTCGGCGGTATGTGCGGCAGCGCGCCGCGCCGACATCGGCGATGCTGCGCATTACCGACGCTTTGCAAGGTTTGTTCGCCGAGGACGCTGCGCCGATTCGCGAACTCCGCAACAATGGACTAGCTCTCGTCAATCGCATTTCGCCCCTGAAACGCTGGCTCACGGCGCGGGCGCTCGACTCCTGATCGGCACCATGAAAATCATCCCGCGCATCTTCGCCGCGTTCGCGCTTGCGGCCTGCCTCGTTCCCGCCGCATTCGCCGACGAGGCCGCGATCAGGAAGAGCATCGCCGAGCGGCTGCCCAACTTTCCTAAGATCGACGAGGTCTCGAAGACGGCGATCCCCGGCATCTACGAACTCCGACTCGGCAGCGACATCCGCTACACCGACGAGCAAGGCACGTATCTGATCGAAGGCGATCTGGTCGACCTGCGCACGCGCACCAACATCACCGAAGAGCGCATCGCCAAGCTCACCGCGATCGACTTCAAGGGCCTGCCTTTCAAGGACGCGATGGTCTGGAAGCAGGGCACCGGCGAGCGCAAGCTCGTCGTCTTCGCCGATCCGAACTGCACCTACTGCAAGAAGTTCGAGCGCGACCTGCAGGCGGTCAAGGACGTCACCGTGTACACCTTTCTCTATCCGATCCTCGGCGGCGACTCGCCCGACAAATCGAAGGCGATCTGGTGCGCCAAGGACAACACCAAGGCCTGGCGCGACTGGATGCTCAAGGGCACGCCGGCCGACAACAGCCCGAACTGCGACGCCACCGCGCTGCAACGCAACTACGCCTTCGGCAAGAAGCATCGCATCAACGGCACACCGGGGCTGGTGTTCGAAGACGGCAGCAGCCGTGCCGGCGCCATGGACACCGAGGCGATCGAGAAGCTGCTCGCCGCCAACCGCGGCAAGCCGCAGAGCTGAGCGCCTGCCGGCCGGCCGCGCGCCGGCGCTAGGCGCGGTAGCCCGGGTCGTTGCGATCGATCAGCCGCTGCAGGGCGGCGAACGAATCCTCGCCCATGCCGTAAGCGGGGTTGAACTGCAGCGCATCGGCGACGCACTTCTCGAGCACCGCGCGCGGGATCGGCATCGCATCTCCCTTGCCCTGCATCGCCAGCTGCACCTCGCAGGCGCGATTCACGGTCCACATCAGCAAGAGCGCCTCGGGCAGGGTGCGGCCGATCGTCACCGGGCCGTGGTTGCGCAACAGCAGCACCTGCCGGCCCTCGGCGCTGCGCAGGATGCGCTCGCCTTCGTCCTTGTGCACGGTGATGCCCTCGAAGTCGTGGTACGCCACCTTGCCGTAGAGCTGCGCCGCGTAGAAATTGGTGAAGGCCAGCCCTTCCTTCAGGCAGCAGACGGCCTGCGTCGCCGTCGTGTGCAGGTGCATCACGCAGTGCGCGTCGTGCGAGGTGGCGTGGATCGCGCCGTGAAAGGTGATGCCGGCCGGATTGATCGGCCAGTCGGAGTGGCCGACGACCTTGCCGTCGAGATCGACCTTGACCAGATTCGAGGCGCAGACCTCGGAGTAGTGCAGGCCGAACGGGTTGATTAGGTAGTGCGAATCTTCGCCCGGCACGCGCAGCGAGATATGGTTGTAGATGAGCTCGGTCCAGCCGAGGTGGTCGAAGATCCGGTAGGCGGCGGCGAGCCTGATGCGCGTTTCCCATTCCTCGGGGCTGAAGCGGGCGGGGCGGATGAAGGCGGCGGTGGGGGTGTTGCTCATGCGATGCTTCCTGCACTGTTTCGAATGCCTTGCTCGATTCAAACACAAGCCGCATCGTCGGGCACGGCGCAGCGCCGGGCTGCCCTGCGGTGCTCGTTCCGCGAGGGCGGCTGCGAGGGCTATCGCGTCGGCGCTGAACGCGCCGCCGCATCACGCCCTCTCACCGGTCCGCCGCAGTCATGCGCACGGTCGGCCGCCCTGCGCCTGAGCCGCGCGTAAAACAATACCTCACGCGTATTTCAACTCTCCCGTCTTCCCCCGGAACACCCGGTACGAATAGATCGTGTACGCCGCAATCGCCGGCACCGAGATGCAGACGCCGACCAGGATGAACTTGAGCGATTCGGGCGCGCTCGCCGCCTGCCAGATCGTGAGCTGGTCGATGACGACGTAGGGATAGATGCTGTACGCCAGGCCGAGAAAACCGAACAGGAACACGCCGATCATCAGCGCGAAGGGCAGCCAGCACAAAGGCCCGCGCACGATCTGCGTGTTCAGCATCGCGCGCACGGTGTAGAGCGCGGCGGCGGTCGACAGCGGGATCGTCATCAGGGCGATGATCTCGGGCAGGGCGAACCAGCGGTCGCGCACCGTGGCGCTGATCCACGGCGTGGCCATCGAGATCAGGATCATGCCGGCGACGACCGGCGGCCAGGCGATCCTGGCCCAGCCGATCGCCTTGTCCTGCAGCTCGCCCTCGGTCTTCATGACCAGCCAGCAGGCGCCCATCAGCACGTAGGCCATCGGCAAGGCGGCGGCGATGGCGGCGGCGAAGAGCGGGTAGTTCCAGCCCTCGCCGAAGCCGCTGACGTAGCGGCCGAGCATCCAGCCCTGCGAGACCGATGTCAGCACCGAGCCGGCGAAGAACAGGCGGTCCCAGGTCGCCTTGTGCGTTTCCCTGGCCTTGACGCGAAAGTCGAAGGCGACGCCGCGCAGGACCAGGCCGATCAGCATCAGCGCCACCGGCAGGTAGAGCGCCTGCAGGACGACGCCGTGCGCCTTCGGAAAGGCGATCAGCAGGACGCCGATGCCGAGCACCAGCCAGGTCTCGTTGGCGTCCCAGAACGGGCCGATCGAGGCGACCAGCATGTCCTTCTCTTTCGCCGTCGCGCGATGCATGAGCATGCCGACGCCGAGGTCGTAGCCGTCGCTGACGACGTAGATCAGCATCGAGATGCCCATCAGCGCCATGAAGATGACGGGCAGGGCGGCGTCGAAGCTCATCACGGTCATGGCCGGTCCTTCATGCGGCGCCGCCGGTAACGACGGCCGGCTGCGCGCCGCGCTCGTTGGCGTCCTCGGCGATCACTTCCTCGGGCTTTTCGGCCATGTACTTGAGGACGCCGACGTAGGCGATGACGAGGGCGATGTAGAGCAGCACGTAGAGCGTCAGCGTCAGCGCGATCGTCGGCGCCGCCACCTTCGAGGCGATGTCGGCGGTCCGAATCAGCTCGTAGACGATGAAAGGCTGGCGGCCGATCTCGGTGACGTACCAGCCGCAGACGGTGGCCAGCCAGCCGGCGAAGGTCATGCCGGCAAAGACGCGGAGCAGCGACGGCGGCAGCTTGGCCGCGTTCCAGCCGCGGCGCTTGTAGAGCCAGAGGCCGCCCCAGCTCGTGGCCAGCATCAGCACGCCGATGCCGACCATGACGCGGAAGGCGAAGAAGAGCGGTGCCACCGGCGGATGACGGCCGACGAACTCATTGAGCCCCTTGACCTCGCCGTCGGTCGAGTGCGTCAGGATCAGGCTGCCGAGCTTGGGGATGGCGATCTCGAAACGATTGCTGCGCGTCTTCTCGTCGGGCCAGGCAAAGAGGCGCAGCGCCGCCCCTTTCTCGGTGTTCCAGATGCCTTCCATGGCCGCGATCTTCTGCGGCTGATGCTCCAGCGTGTTGAGGCCGTGCTCGTCGCCGGCGACGATCTGCAGCGGCGCGGCGATGGCGGCGATCGTCAGCGCCACGCGCAGCACGCGCGGCGCCGAGCGTGCCGCGACGCCGCGCAGAAGCTGCCAGGCGCTCAGGCCGGCGAGCAGGAAGGCGACGGTCAGCACCGAAGCCAGCATCATGTGCGTGAGTCGGTAAGGGAACGAGGGATTGAAGATCACGGCGATCCAGCTCGTCGCGTGGTAGGAGCCTGCGGCGTCGATGACGTAGCCGGCCGGCGTCTGCATCCAGGAGTCGAGGGCGAGGATCCAGAACGCGCTGATCGAGGTGCCGACGGCGACCAGCACGGTCGCCGTGAGGTGGACCCGCTCGCTCACCCGGCCGTGGCCGAACAACATGATGCCGAGAAAGCCGGCCTCGAGAAAGAACGCGGTCA
>JANXWR010000098.1 GCA_025351025.1 Burkholderiales bacterium
CTCCGGTTCTGGATCTGCCTCGTCTTTACGGTGCCGATCTTCGTCTACGCCCCGATGGGAGGAATGTTCAAGCCGCCCACACCGCCGTTCGGACTGGACCTCAATCTCTGGTTGCTTTTCTTCTCGAGTGCTGCGGTCCTCTATCCCAGCTGGCCGTTCTTCGTTTCGGCATGGCGCGCGCTGAAGAAGGGTGTCCTGGGCATGCGGCGCTGATCGTGTTGAGCGTCGGCACCGGATATCTCTTCAGTGTCGGCAGCACGTTCTTCTTCAAGGGCGGCGGTCAGTTCTTCGAAGCGGTATCCGTCCTGCTGGTCTTCATCCTGCTCGGGCACTGGCTGGAAATGCGCGCCCGCGCGGGAGCATCGTCGGCCATCAAGGCGCTGATGAACCTCACGCCGGCGAAGGCCAATGTCATTCGCAACGGTGCCGAGGTTGAAGTTCCAACAGCGGAAGTGGTGGCCGGTGAGATCGTCGTGATCCGGCCAGGCAACAAAATCCCGGTCGACGGCACGGTCGAGAGCGGTGAATCGCTGGTCGATGAGTCCATGCTGACTGGCGAGTCGATGCCGGTCCAGAAGGGGCCGGGGGCAACGGTCGTGGGCGCGACCATCAACAAGAGTGGCAGCTTTCGCTACAAGGCGACCAAGGTGGGGGCCGACTCGGCGCTGGCGCAGATCGTCAAGCTCGTGCAGGAAGCGCAGAACTCCAAAGCGCCGGCACAACTCCTGGCCGACAAGGCGGCGCAGTGGCTGGTCATCGTTGCGATCGTCATCGGCCTCTCGACCTTTGCGGTCTGGTTCTGGTGGATCGGACAGCCGCTGCTGTTCGCGGTCACCATGACCATCACGGTGTTCGTCATCGCCTGCCCGGATGCCTTGGGTCTTGCGACGCCGATGGCGATCATGGTGAGCACCGGCCTGGGCGCGACGAACGGCATCTTGTTCAAGAACGCGTCGGCGCTCGAGGATGCGACCAAGCTCGACACCATCGTCTTCGACAAGACCGGCACGCTGACTATCGGGCAACCGGAGGTGGTGGAGATCGCGACCGCGGATGGCGTCACCGAGGACGTCGTCTTGACCGCCGCAGCGGCTGTCGAGCAGGGGTCGGCACACCCGCTCGCCCAGGCGATCGTGCGCCGGGCCGCGAAGCTGACCATCGTGCCGCCCACGGGCTTCAAGAGCCTCGACGGGATGGGCGCCCAAGCAGAAACCGCAGGTGGAACCGTGTTCCTGGGCAACCGGTTGCTGATGGACACGCAAAAGCTTGCCCTCGGTCCTTTGGAGGCCGAAGCCACCCGCCTGCAGGGTGATGGCCGCACGGTAGTCCACGTGTCGCAGGCAGGTCGCGTGATCGGCCTCATCGCCATCGCCGATGCGATCAGGCCGACCTCCAAGGCCGCGATCGCCAAGTTGCGCGAGCGCAAGATCGAAGTCGTGATGCTGACCGGCGACAACGCGGCCACCGCCAAGCGCATCGCTGCCGATCTCGGCATCGACACCGTTCTGGCGGACGTGCTGCCGGCGCAGAAGGCGGCGAAGATAAAAGAGCTGCAGGCCACCGGAAAGAAAGTCGGGATGGTCGGCGACGGCGTCAACGATGCCCCGGCCCTCACCCAGGCCAACGTCGGATTCGCGATCGGCGCCGGCACCGATGTCGCGATGGAAAGCGCCGACGTCGTACTGATGAAGAGCGACCCGTACGACATCGTCGGCGCGATCGAGCTGTCGCGCGCGACCCTGCGCAAGATGCATCAGAACCTGGGGTGGGCGGTGGGCTACAACGCCATCGCCTTCCCGCTGGCGGCGGGCGTCCTCTATCCCTTCGTGCTCAGCCCCGAGGTCGCGGCGCTGTCGATGTCCGGCAGCACCCTCGTGGTGGCAATCAACGCCCTTCTGCTCAAGCGCACGAAGCTGGCTGGCATCCGCCGGCCCGGCGAGTCGGCCGCACCCAGGGCGCCAGACGGTGCGACAACGGCTGCACCCGCCAAGACGCCGCCGATGCCTCCGAAGGCACAGCAGCAAGCGCCGACGTAGATCTCTCACGGAATGCGCGGAGGAAGTAATGGCTGCGGAATTCGACATGAAGAAGGTCACAACGCCGCTCTTGCTTCACATGCTGCGCGAGGAACTGCGATTCCCGAGAGTGTTCCTTCTGCTGCGCAAGCTCACCGTGAGTCGATTCAAGAAGACGATCGACAAGCGTTTCCCTCCCGAATTGATCGAACTGGCCGCATTGCCCCTCTGGGTCTACATCGGACTCAGAGAAAAGATCGGCGAACACAAGGCGTTCGAGGTCATGCGGGTCGCCTTGTTGACCGGCGGCACGGCTGCGCAGAATCTGCAGTTCGATACCGTTCACAAGGAGCGGACGTTTCTCAACTTCGCGGATCTGGAGATCGAGAACAACCGCACCGGCCTGGTTCGCTGGAACACGATGGAGATCGTGGAACGAACGGCGCGGCGTTTCGAGATCAGGATCACTCGTTGCATGTTCCACGAACTGGCGACCTCGCTCGGCCTTCCTGAGTTGACGCCGGTCGTCTGCCAGATCGACAACGCCATGTTCAGCTCCTTCCTACCGGACGAGATGACGTTCGATCGAGGCGGCATCGGGCGCCGGATCGCCGATGGCAAGCGTCAATGCAACTTCGTCTGGGAGTTGCGCCAGGCGGCCTGACCGCCTGCCGCCAACCACCATGTCCGACCGATCGTTTCCTCTTCACGAAGAAAGTTCCGCTCTGGTACCTGCGCCGATCGACGCGGTCTTCGCCTACCTGGACGATCCGGTGGCCTTGTCGGCGCACATGGGCAAATCTTCGATGATGATGATGATGGGCTCGAAGATGTCGACGGAACTCGACGCCGGCGGCGGACGCGTGATCGATTCGAAGATTCGCATGCGCGGAAGCGTGATGGGGATTCCCGTCTCGCTCGAAGAGGTGATCACGGAACGTCAGGCTCCCCACCGAAAGCTCTGGGAGACCATTGGAAACCCGCGGCTCCTGGTCCTGGCGCACTACCGCATGGGCTTCGAGCTCACGCCCAGGGGCGATTCGTCGATGGTGCGTGTCTTCATCGACTACAGCTTGCCGACGACTGTGCCGGAATCGTGGCTCGGTAGTTTGCTCGGTGGCGTGTACGCACGCTGGTGCACGAAACGGATGGCTGACGACGCTGCCCGGCATTTCGCCTCCACAGCCGCCGAATGTGCATGAACGCGCCAAGGCTCTGCCCGCGTCCAGTTGTTCCGGCGACGACATTTCCGGTTGGCTACTACAGCCTCCACCCGAATCCCAGCATTGAAGCGCTATTTGCCACGTTCGAGCGACGCTGGCAGACGGCACGGTCGTCGCCGTCAAGGTGCAAAGGTCGGATCTCGAGCGGCTGGTTGGCCGCGACCTGGACGCCATGGAGGCTGGGCTGGGATGGCTCTACTCCCTCTTTCCGCGACGCATGAAGCGAACGAATCTACGGGCGTTTCTCGCGGAGTTTCGTCGCTACACGCTCCAGGAACTGGACTTCTCGCACGAAGGGCGGGTCATCGATCGCTTCCGCGCCAACTTTCAAGGTCGTGTCGATGTCAAGTTTCCGACGGTCTATTGGAGCCACACGAGCCAACGTGTACTCACCATGGGCTGGGTGGAGGGGCTGCGCCTCGGCGAGGCCGCCCAGGCGCTCGGTGCGGAGGAAAAACATCGGCTCGTTGTGCTTCTCGTCGATGTGATGCTGCAGATGTTCGTCTCCGATGGTCTGTTCCACGCCGATCTTCATCCGGGAAATATCGTCTTTCACCGAGATGGCAGCTTCACCCTCCTCGATTTCGGCATGTATGGCGAGTTGACGGAGCGGCAGCGGGATCGATTCACTCTGTATTGGTTCGCCGTGGTTCAGCGCCAGACCCGACGCGCCTTTCACCATTTCAAGGCTCAGACGCGCATGTCGCCGGGCGCGAACGAAGAGGCGTTCTTTGCGCGGTTTGCGGCGCTCGCCGAGAAGTTCTATACGTCCCCATTGAGCGCGATGAGCTTCACGAAGGTCTACCTCAACATGATCGAGGCGGGTTACGAGTTCGGATTCGTCTTTCCGAGCGAGCTGATGTTGCACGCCAAGGCGCTTACGACCGCGGAGACGCTCATCTTCGTGCTTGCTCCGGACGCACGCTTCGAACAGCTTTCCCGGCCCTTCATCGCGCGCGAGTATGCCGCGCGTGCCGGGTCGCTGGAGCTGCTAAAGCGGCGTTTCTCTCAACTGGCGCCGGAGCTCCTGCTTCTCGGAGAGTGGTTGCCACAGGAGTCTCTCGACGAGACCTGGGACTGGGATGCGACGGTCGACGATTTCGGGGAGCTGAGAGATCGGCTGGAGAGCACGGTCAAGGGGGCGCTGGAACGAGGCGGGTTTTGGCAGTCGCTCGTCGAACGCCATGCCCAAGTCGCGTTGAAGACGGTGCCGCTTGCGGTGCCGGTGAGCGATCTTATGAGGCAGACCTGGGATCGCTACTACGAACTCGAGCCTTCGGTCGCGATTCAGGCCACGCTGGGCGCAGTGTTCACCACCCATGCCGCCGCGCTAGTTCTCGCGATGCACGAAACGCTGCTTCGACATGGGGTCGCGGCTGCGGAATCACATCGACTGGTGTACGACATCGGATGGAGTGTCTATAAGCAGATGGCTGAGCCGCCGTTGCTCGTCGCCAGCGCGTTTACGCGCGATCCGCAGAAGCGTCTCAAGCTTGCGACCGATCTGTTCCGCAGCGTTCCGTTCGGTTCCCCGAGCTACGAATGGCGCGACGTGCCAAGCCTGGACGGCGCAATCGCCTTCGACTGCGTGAAGTGCCCGGTCGCCGAATTCTTCGCCAGCCACGACTCGTCGGAGCTTTGCGTTCAGACGTTTTGCCGGCTCGACTTTCCGCTGGCAGAGACATGGGGCGGGCAACTGAAGCGAGCCGGCACGATCGCCTCGGGTGCGGAGCGCTGTGACTTCCACTGGTATCCGCGGCGGGCCGCCGACAGGGGCATCGGATGAAGATGCTCAGACCCTATTCGGCGACAGCTCTGGCGCTCGGCGGCTGCATCCTGGTCAGCCTCGGGCTGTACTTTGCGTTCCTGCGTCCGCCCCTGTTACCCGAAGACTTGCGCGTCATGGGAACGTCGCTGGCGCTGATCGAAGCGACGATTCCTGGCTTGCTTTTCTGGCTGCAGCGAGTGTTCCGAGTCATGGGCGGCTTCATGTTTGCCGCCGGTGTCTTGATTTTCTACGTGGCGACCACCGGCTTCCGGGAGCGTGAGCGGAGCGCCTTCCTGGCTGTGAACGTAGCCGGGATCAGCTCCATCGGGTTGATGGTGGTCGTCAACTTCCTCATCGACTCGGACTTCAAATGGCTGCTCCTCAGCTTTGCCTTGCCCTGGGTCTGCGCACTGGTCCTGTACCGCTTTGAACCAGCCAGCAACCACACCGTCGAAACGACGCGCGCCGGAGATCTCGCCGAACCATCAAGGCGAGCAAAGCGATGAATTCGACCGCCGGCGTTCCTGTCGTCGCGCCCTCGCTCGAGGTAGACAGCCTCAGGCCCGTGCAGTTGACATGGCTTGCGGCGGCCGTGTTCGTCGTCTCTGCGGGCTTCGGGGCGCTCCTGCCCTTGCTTCCGGGCTGGCTCGCTCAAATGCTCCCGGGTGCGACTGCGCTGAACATCGCTCGGCACGTCGGATTTCTCAGCGGCATCTATACGGCCGGAGTGCTGGTGGGAGCGCCGCTTTGGGGACTGATCGCCGATCGTGTCGGGGTCGGACACGTCCTGATCGTCGGGCTGGTCGGCTATGTCGCGAGCCTCATCCTGGTTCTCGTGCCGGGCTTCGACACGATCTACGCGATCTATGCACTGCGTGCAATGACTGGCTTTTTTGTTGCAGCCGTCATCCCGGTTGTTTCCGCCCTGGTGGCCGAGTACACGCCGGAGGTAAAGCGAGCGCGCCGGTTTGCGTGGCTCGGCGCGATGTCGCTGCTGGGCTTTCTGTTCGGGCCTGGATTGAACGCGATCGCCGGCTGGTCCGGAGCTTTGGTTGTCGGCGGCGGCATCGTGACCGCCGCACTATCGGCGCGCATCGTGATCGTGATGTCGGCATTGCTCGGTGCCGCAGCGATGCTGGGGCTGGCCCGGACGCTCCCGGAAATTCGCGGGCCGATGTCGGACACGCAGACAGTTAGCGCGGATCGGGGCAACGCTCGCTTTGCAGCGTTGTGCTGGCTTAGCGGCGCAGTGACCTTCGTCCTCGCTGGCTTCGAGCTTGGCATCGTGTTGCAGGGGCAGGAGCACGCCGACGTATCGACGCGTCAGGTCGCGATGATGTTTGCGGAATGCAGCCTCGTGATGCTGGGCGTCAACGCCATGCTTTTCTTCACGGCTCTGCTGGAAAAGGCCGCCGCGAGCAAGCTCATGGGCGGCGGGTTGATCCTGGCCATCGTCGGATTGGCCGTGCTGGCCGGGCATCGCTCCGAAACGTGGGTGTACTTCGGCATCGGTCTGACCTCTGCGGGGACTGGCCTGGTACTGCCCGTGATCGCCTACCTGGCCGCAGGCACCTCCCCACAACGCCTCGGTACGACGATGGGCGGCCTGGCCGCTGCAGCTGGCTTGGGGCAGACGCTCGGATCCGCCATCGGCGGTTGGCTCTTCGGCGCAGCGGGCCAGTGGGCCTTTGGCTGGCTGATTCTACCGTTGATCGCGGTAGTGCTCGTGCTGCTCGCGAGGCCCGAATTTCTGCACGAGAACGTGAAGGCGCAGCATCCTGAGCATGAACATGCCGCTGTCGCGAGCTAGCGGCCGAGGGCAAAGATAAGCTCGAGCCTGGTCGTCCCGGTGCAGTGCCCGACGGCGGCCTGCACTCGGGATCGCCTTCGCCTCTGTCGGCTCAGCGCCGCTGCGCGGCGATCCCACCAAGCTCGATGGCGGACGGCTCCCGGATGCCTCGCCTTGGACCTTTTGCCCGTGGGCGTCCGCCTCCGGGGAAGTGAAGCAGCACGATGCAGCTGAGAACCGCGGCGAAGAAGCACCACACGGAAATGAACCAGGTGGCGTAGAACGCGTAGGCGGCGATGAAAGACAAGAAAGCGGCGAGGCCGAACAATCTGACCGATCGGTGACTCGAGAACAGGCTGCTCAGGCAAGTGCCCAATAGATACAGGGTCATCGCTTCAATCGCGTAGAAGTGCGGAGAGAGATAGGCGATGTGGCGCCCGGTCACCTGCGCGACAAGCGGCAGGCGCACGAGAAAATAAAGCAGGTAAAGGCCAACGGCCGCCCCGGCGACGGCGATCAAAGCGAGTACCTTGCGCCGCCATAGCGTGGGCTCGATGAGCAACACTGCTATCGGCACGTAGATTGGCCACAGCACATGAGAGAAGAAGGAATAGACATACGTCAGCACCATGTTCCACAGGGGCGCTTCGGCAGGAAACGTCAACCAGAGGGCGCCTTCGAGAATCTGCTGAATGCCGAACAAGAGCGGAATCGCGGCAAATGCCAGGCCGGCGGATTTCCCGGCACGGCGCATCGTCACAGTGCCGACAACCAGCAGCGCAACCCCCGCGGTGAAGCTTGCAGTAGCGGAAAAGCACATGTCTGAACGGAGGACTAGCCTGGATCAGCAGCGTTCTGCAGCCGCGTCGAGTTCGTGTCCAGCTCGACCGCGTGCGGCGTTGGCTCGTCGTTGCGGCGCCAGGTGATGTGCTCATAGGCACTGCTCCAGTACATGCCGAAGCCGAAGCCGAACAGAAGTTCTTCCAGCGGCAAGCCTCCGGGCCGCCAGGGAATGAGTTCCGGCAGGTTCCAGACCGCCTCGATATAGCCCGGCCAGAGCAGTCTCAGGCCAAGGAGAAACACGACATAGAGAAGCAGCATCAGCACGCCTCCGGACAGCGTGTTGCGCGTCAAGTCCGGGCGGCACAGCAACGTACTCGCTGCGCCGGTCAGCAACGAAGCAATGCCGGCGTAGATCGGATTCCAGGGCAGTGGCAGAAGGACGGCGAACACGACGAAGGGACTCGCCAGCGCCGCGGCGTGGAATCGGTGATGTTTGTCGCTGTGCGTCCGCGAACTGCCCGGTTGATGTGACGCCGGAGCAAAGGAGCGGTAGCCAGCAGCGGCCAGACCGCCGATGGCGAAGCAAAAGACCAAGCTCTCTGTTGGCGAGCGCCTTGACCGCGCCGTTCGGCCTGACCGAGCCGCTGTTCGTACCGGCGTACTGGAATCCGCCTAGCCTTTTCGACTTGGCCCAGCGCACCGGCTTCGACATCGAGAGCTTGGTCTTTTGCTTCGCCATCGGCGGTCTGGCCGCTGCTGGCTACCGCTCCTTTGCTCCGGCGTCACATCAACCGGGCAGTTCGCGGACGCACAGCGACAAACATCACCGATT
>JANXWR010000123.1 GCA_025351025.1 Burkholderiales bacterium
GCTCGAGATCCACGGCCTCGACAGGGCAAAGGCGAAGCGCGTCGCCCTCGGGCATCTCGATCGCGTCGGCCTGACGGGCTTCGAAGGCAAATACCCATGGCAGCTGTCGGGCGGCATGCAGCAGCGCGTCTCGATCGCGCGCGCGCTCGGCTTCGAGCCGAAGCTGCTGATGATGGACGAGCCCTTCGGCGCGCTCGACGAGATCACGCGCGACCGCCTCAACGAGCAGCTGCTGCGGCTGTGGGAGCGCGAGAAGCGGACGGTCGTCTTCGTCACGCACTCGATTCCCGAGGCGGTCTTTCTCTCGTCGCGCATCGTCGTCATGTCGCCGCGGCCGGGGCGCGTCGTCGAAGTGATCGAGTCGGGGCTGCCGAGCGACCGCAGCCTCGACATCCGCGACACGCCCGAGTTCACGGCGATCGCGCACCGCGTTCGCGTCGCCTTGCAGGAAGGCCATGGCGGTTGAAATGGGGCCCCCACACTCTCTGCGTTCGCTGCCCCCTGCGAGAGGGCGCAGTCGGCTTGGGAGCGGCCCGGCGCCGACTGAGCCCGGGCGCGGCCGGCTCGGCGAGGCATGGTTTCGCGCCGGGCCGGTGCTGGCCGTGCTGGCCGTCGTGCTCGCCTTCTGGTACGCGCTGGCCATCGCCCTCAACGCGGCGCAGGTGATCGAGCGCACGCTCTCGTCGCAGCCCGGCTGGACCGTGCTCGACCTGGCGCGGCTCACGCTCTCGATGGACCGGCCGGTGCTGCCGGCGCCGCACCAGATCGCAATCGACTTCTTCGATTCGATCTTCGGCTGGCCACTCGACTCGCCGAGGAGCCTCCTACACCACGCCGCGGTGACGAGCTCGGCGACGCTGCTCGGCTTCGTCATGGGCACCGCGCTCGGCGCCGTGCTGGCCGTGCTCATCGTCCACTCGCGCACCCTCGAGCAGAGCCTCTTCCCCTGGGTCATCGCTTCGCAGACGGTGCCGGTGCTGGCGATCGCGCCGATCGTCATCGTCATCCTCGGCAGCATGGGCATGACCGGCGTCTTTCCGAAGGCGGTGATCTCGATGTACCTGTGCTTCTTTCCGGTCGCGGTGGCGCTGGTGAAGGGACTGCGGTCACCTGGCGTGATGGAGCTCGAGCTGCTGCACACCTACGCCGCCTCGGGCAAGGACACCTTCTGGAAGCTGCGCGTGCCGGCGTCGCTGCCTTTTCTCTTTCCGTCGCTGCGCGTCGGCATCGCCGCGGGTCTGGTCGGCGCCATCGTCGGCGAGTTGCCGACCGGCGCCCAGGCCGGGCTCGGCGCGCGGCTCTTGACCGGCTCGTACTACGGCAACACGGTGCAGATCTGGTCGGCGCTGGTGATGTCGGCGCTGCTTGGCCTGGTGCTCACCGGCGCGGTCGGGCTCGCCGAGCGGCTGCTCACGCCGGGAGGCAAGCGATGAACGACGCGCTCCTCTTCGCCGGGCTGGCGCTGCTGCTCGTCGTCGCCGTCGTCAGCGTGCGTGCGCTGGCGATGCGCGATGCGCAGGGCGTCGTCGGCCGCTTCGGCACCCCCCTGCTGTTCGGCGCCTGGGTGCTGGTGTTCTGGCAGGTGTTGACGCAGGCCTTCGACGTGCCGCAAGTGCTGCTGCCGGCGCCGACGCTGGTCGGCCATTCGCTGGTCACCAGCTTCGGCGTGCTGGTGTCGGACTTCGAGCAGACCGTGCTGCACTCGGTGCTGATCGGCCTGGTCGCCGGCTGCACGCTCGGCTTCGTCGTCGGCGTGCTGATCGATCGCAGCCCGTTTCTGCAGCGCGGCCTGTTGCCGGTCGCGGCGCTGGCGAGCACCGTGCCGCTGGTCGGCATCGCGCCGATCATGGTCATGTGGTTCGGCTTCGACTGGCACTCGAAGGCGGCGGTCGTCGTCGTCATGACTTTCTTTCCGATGCTCGTCAACACGCTTGCCGGCCTGGCCGAGTCGGGACACATGGAGCGCGACCTGATGCGTTCGTACGGAGCAGGCTACTGGCGCACCCTGGTCTCGCTGCGCATCCCGGTGGCGCTGCCCTTCGTCTTCAACGCGCTCAAGATCAACTCGACGCTGGCCATGATCGGCGCCATCGTCGCCGAGTTCTTCGGCTCGCCGACCTCGGGCCTCGGCTTTCGCATCTCGACCGAGGCGGCGCGGCTCAACATGGGCCTGGTCTGGGCGGCGATCCTCGTCGCGGCACTGGCCGGATCGCTGCTGTATGGCTTGCTGGGCTGGATCGAGCGGCGCGCCACCTTCTGGCATCCCTCGTTTCGAAGCGCGGCCGGATGAGGTCAAATCGCGTCCTGGCCCTTCGCCTTTCTATCCCCGCCGCAAGGCACAACCTCCGGAGCTCTCTGATGCGCAAATCCGTTCTACTGCTTTCGCTGCTGTTGGCCGGCGCCGCCGGCTCGGCGCTCGCCGCCGACAAGGTCACCGTGCAGCTCAAGTGGCTGCCGCAGGCCCAGTTCGCCGGCTATTACGTGGCCCAGGCCAAGGGCTTCTACAAGGACGCCGGCCTCGACGTGACGATCAAGCCGGGCGGCCCCGACATCGCGCCGGCGCAGGTGCTGGCCGCCAAGGGCGCCGACCTCGCCGTCGACTGGATGCCGAGCGCGCTCGCCGCGCGCGAAGCCGGCGTGCCGATGGTCAACGTGGCGCAGATCTTCAACCGCTCCGGAATGATGCTGACCTGCAAGAAGGCGAGCGGCGTCAGCACGCCGAAGGACTTCAAGGGCAAGACCCTCGGCGTCTGGTTCGGCGGCAACGAGTACCCCTTCCTCAGCTGGATGGGCACGCTTGGCCTGAAGACGACCGGCGCGAATCCTGACGTCAAGGTTCTGAAGCAGGGCTTCAATGTCGACCCGCTGTTGCAGAACCAGGCGGCCTGCATCTCGACCATGATCTACAACGAGTACTGGCAGGTCATCGATGCCGGCGTCAAGCCTGCCGACCTGGTCACCTTCCCGTACGAGGACCAGGGCGTCGCGACGCTCGAGGACGGCCTCTATGCGCGCGAGCCCGACCTGAAGGATGCGGCCTATGTCGCCAAGCTCGCCAAGTTCGTCAAGGCGACGGTCAAGGGCTGGGAATACGCGCTGAAAAACCAGGACGAAGCCGTGAAGATCGTGCTCGCCGCCGACACCTCGGGCGGCTCGACCGCCGCGGTGCAGAAGCGCCAGCTCGAGAACGTCGCCAAGCTCATCACCAACACCGACAAGATGGGCCGGCTCGATCCGGCCGCGTACCAGCGCACGGTGAAGGTGCTGCTCGCCGGCGGCAGCGACCCGGTCATCAAGAAGGACCCGGGCACGGCGGCGTGGACGCACGCGGTGTGGGACAAGGCGATGGCGAAGTAGAGAGCGTCTTGCAGCGGAGGGCGGCGTGAGCGCGGCCGCCCTCCGACGCGAGGGCGTCGCGTCGTCTTACTTCTTGCCTGCTCAGGCGGTCGTCCGGATCGCTTTCGATCGGCTATGCTTGCGCCGAGCAATACCTCTTGTTACATGTAACGGGATCACGTTGTCGGCGGCTTGCCAAGCGAAGAAAGGGGACCCCATGAACGACGGCGCGACGGTACGCGAGTACCAGGAATCGAAGATCGAAGACGAGCCCATCCTCGGCACCGTTCTGGCCATGCCGGACGGACGCGTCCAGCAGCTGACCTGGCTGGAAAGAGTGCTGGTGGCGCTTCGCC
>JANXWR010000127.1 GCA_025351025.1 Burkholderiales bacterium
TTTTTGAACGGCTTGAAGGTCGGCGGCAAAAACATCAAAGAAGTGAAGCTGGTGACGTCGGGAGCTGGCGCAGCGGCGCTGGCCTGCCTCGGTCTTTTGGTGAAGCTCGGCCTGCCTCGCGAGAACATCTGGGTGACCGACCTTGCCGGCGTGGTCTACGAAGGCCGCACCGAGTTGATGGACGAAGACAAGGTCGTCTTCGCGCAAAAAACCGATCTGCGCACGCTGAGCCAGGTGCTCGAAGGCTCCGATGTGTTTCTCGGCCTCTCGGCCGGAGGCGTGCTGAAGAAAGAGATGGTCGTCAAGATGGCGCCTCATCCGATGATCTTCGCGCTCGCCAACCCGACGCCCGAGATCCTGCCCGAGGAAGTGCACGCGGTGCGCGAAGACGCCATCGTCGCCACCGGCCGCACCGACTACCCGAATCAGGTCAACAACGTCCTCTGCTTCCCCTACATCTTCCGCGGCGCGCTCGACTCGGGCGCGACCACGATCACGGTCGAGATGGAGATCGCCGCGGTGCACGCCATCGCCGGGCTGGCGCAGGCCGAGCAGAGCGAGGTGGTGACGGCGGCGTACGCCGGGGTCACGCAGAGCTTCGGCCGCGAGTACCTGATCCCGAAGCCCTTCGACCCCCGGCTGATGATGCGCATCGCCCCGGCGGTGGCGCAGGCCGCTGCCGACTCCGGCGTCGCGGCGCGGCCGATCACCGACATGGAGGCCTATCGCGCCAAACTGCAAACCTTCGTCTACGCCTCGGGCACGACGATGCGGCCGATCTTCAGCCTGGCCAAAACGGCCAAGCACAAGCGCGTCGCCTTCGCCGAGGGCGAGGAAGAGCGGGTGCTGCGGGCCGTTCAGGTGATCGTCGACGAGAACGTCGCGCGACCGACGCTGATCGGCCGTCCCGCGGTGATCGAGCAGCGTGTCGCCAAGTTCGGCCTGCGTCTGGTCGCCGGCCGCGACTACGACCTGGTCAACACCGAAGACGACCACCGCTTCCGCGACTATTGGCAGACCTACCACCGCCTGACGGTGCGAAAGGGCGTGACGGCGCAGCTTGCCAAGATCGAGATGCGACGCCGCCTGACGCTGATCGGCTCGATGCTGCTCAAGACCGGCGAGGTCGACGGCATGCTCTGCGGCACCTGGGGCGGCACGGCCATGCACCTGCACTACATCGACCAGGTGATCGGCCTGCGCGAAGGCGCCAAGACTTATGCCTGCATGAACGGGCTGATCCTGCCCGGCCGCCAGGTCATGCTCGTCGACACCCACGTCAACTACGACCCGACCGCCGAACAGGTCGCCGAAATCACCGTCATGGCCGCCGAGGAGATGCTGCGCTTCGGCATCAAGCCGAAGGCAGCGTTGCTCTCGCATAGCAACTACGGCACCAGCAACCAGCCCTCAGCCGTCAAGATGCGGGCGGCGCTGGCCCTGCTTCGCGCCAACGCGGCCTGGCTCGAGGTCGATGGCGAGATGCACGGCGACAGCGCGCTAGATGCCCACTACCGCCACGACGTCATGCCCGACAGTCCGCTGACCGGCGAGGCCAACCTGCTGGTCCTGCCCAACATCGACGCCGCCAACATCGCCTACAACCTGCTCAAGACGGCCGCCGGCGGCGGCATCGCGATCGGTCCTGTCCTTCTCGGTGCGGCGCAGCCGGTGCATATCCTGACGCCTTCGGCCACGGTTCGCAGAATCATCAACATGGCCGCGCTCACGGTTGCCGACGCCAACGCGGCTCGCTAGCCCGCCACCGGCCCGGGGCATAGACGGCGGATCATGTCAAGTTATCAATTTCGGCTCGTCGGCCGCACCAGTATGTCGCCACAGCGGGTGTGTGTGCAAACTTAATCCCTATTTCTCGTGCCCCAATTTGTGGCAGCAACTTGAGGTTTTCGCCCCGATTCGGTAACATCTACAGATTCACAGTTCAGGGATTTCCCGTGGTTTTGATGGGTCGGCTGCAGCCTTGGCGGCCCCTGCTCCGGTGGGGAGTGGGAATCGGCGTCGCAGGGCTGCTCGTAGTCGGCACCTTACAAGCGCGGGAATCGGCACCGTTTTCGGGATCGGTGCCCCTGGCGCAGTTACCCGCAGAGGCGCAGGTCACGTACCGAGCCATCCGTGCCGGCGGCCCGTTCGTGTCGGCCAAGGATGGCGGCGTGTTCGGCAACCGGGAGCGTGCCTTGCCCGCCGAAGCACGCGGCTACTACCGCGAATACACGGTGACGACGCCGGGTGCACGCGATCGGGGCGCGCGGCGGATCGTCTGCGGCGGTCGAATCGCGGTGGCGCCGGCGGCCTGCTTCTACACCGGCGACCACTACGCCAGCTTCAAACGGATCACGCCATGAGCGCCCAAGCGATTTTTATTGAACAGGAGGAACGCGACATGCTCTTGCAGACAGTCCGTCCAAACATCGTGCAGTCGATTCGAGCGTATCGCGTCGACGATCTCATGCAGGCGGCCAACCATGCCGACCAGCATTTTCTATATGCCAATCTGACGGCGGCGCAGTCGAAACAGGAAGTGCTCGAAGGCATCGCCGAAGCCTTTCTGTTCCCGACGCACTTCGGCAAGAACCTCGATGCGCTCTACGACTGCATGACCGATCTGGTGCAGAAAGCCGGCTCGCAGCCCGGCTTCGTCGTCGTGCTGGAGCAGCTGCCAGACAACCCGCGTTTCGACCGCGAGGCGCGCGAGCAGCTGCTCGACGTGTTTCGCGACGCGGCCGACTTCTGGGCGGAGCGCAAAGTACCGTTCAGGTGCTTCTATTCTTTTCAGTAGCCCGCTCCCAAGAATCAGGGTCATGGGAGCGGGCGACGGAAGTGGCCCCCGGCGTCAACGAAAAGAGCATCGACAAGCCCGTCAAGG
>JANXWR010000138.1 GCA_025351025.1 Burkholderiales bacterium
CTCGAGCGTGAAGGTGCGCACCGTGCCGCGGATCTCGCAGCTGTCGGGAACGACGTTGGTCGCCTCGCCGGTATGGATCATGGTCACCGAGATCACGCCCGGATCGATCGGCCGCTTGTTGCGGCTGACGATGGTCTGGAACGCGCTCACCATCTGGCAGGCGACCGGCACCGGGTCGATGCCGTTGTGCGGCATGGCCGCGTGCGAGCCCTTGCCATGGATGACGATCCTGAACTCGTTGCTCGAGGCGAACGCAGGGCCGCTCTTCAGCGCGAACTGGCCGGCCTTCATGCCCGGCCAGTTGTGCGCGCCGAACACCGCTTCCATCGGGAACTTGTCGAAGATGCCGTCCCTGATCATCTCGCGGGCGCCGCCGCCGCCTTCTTCGGCCGGCTGGAAGACGAGGTAGACCGTGCCGTCGTAGTTGCGGTGCTTGGACAGGTGCTTGGCCGCGGCGAGCAGCATCGCCGTGTGGCCGTCGTGGCCGCAGGCGTGCATCCTGCCGGCGTGCGTGCTCTTGTGCGCGAACTCGTTGTGCTCGGTCATCGGCAAGGCGTCGATGTCGGCGCGCAGGCCGACGGCGCGATCACTGGTGCCGCTTTTCAGGATAGCGACGATGCCGGTCGTGCCCATGCCGCGGTGGATCGGGATGCCCCACTCGGTAAGCTGCTTCGCGATCACGTCCGAAGTGCGCTTTTCCTCGAAGCAGAGCTCGGGATGGGCATGGATGTCGCGCCGGACGGCGGCGATCTGGGCCGCGTCGGCCAAGATGGACTCGATGACTTGCATGGCGTAGCTTCCTTCGGCTTGCCGCTCGACGCGTGCCTTGGGCGCCGGCGCTCGAGCCAGTTTACCCGCCCGTCGCGCACCCCAACGCGCCGGCGATCGGAAGGCCCTAGCGGCGGACTCGCCCGTCGCTTGTCAGGATCACCAGGTCGACGTAGCTGGAACCCGCGTGCTTCTGGGGGCCGAAGTCGACGACGAAGCCGCCCAGATTGAAGTCGTGCAGCGATTCGAGTCCGGCGATCAGGTTCTCTGGCGAGGTGTTGGCGCCACCCCGGCGCAGGCCTTCGACGAGTGTCTTGGCCGCGGCATAGCCTTCGATGCTGCTGTAGTTGGGCGCGAACTTGTCGCCGAGGGCCTCGCCGGCGCCGAGGTACTCCTGCGCCAGCGGGGAGAGCGGCGCGAACGGATAGGGCATGACCTGGCTGACGACCACGCCTCGCGCATCGGTCCCGAGCTCCTTCGCCAGGGCCTGCGTGCCGACGAACGAAACGTTGTACAGATTTCCGTGGAAGCCCGCCTTGCGCGCCGCGCGGATGAATGCCGCGCATGATCGGTAGGCGCTGATCTGGACGATCGCATCGGGCTTGCCCGCCAGGATCGACTTGACGGCGGCATCGACCTCGACCGTGTTCCGCTCGACCGTGCCGAGGCTGGCGGGCGCCAATCCCAATGGCTTCAGTGCCCGGATCACGCCTTCGAGACCGGCCTTGCCGTAGCTGTCGTTCTGGTACATCACGGCGATGCGATTGATGCCGGCGAAGGTCAGATGCTTGACGATCTCGGCGGTCTCGTCGAAGTACGAAGCGCGGACGTGAAAGGCGTAGCGGTTGAAAGGCGAACGCAGCGCTTCGGCGCCGGTGAACGGCGCGATCCACGGCACCTTCGCCGCAGTGGCGAGGGGCAAGGCAGCCAGCCCCGTCGGTGTTCCGACATAGCCGAACAGTGCGAACGCGCCGCTGTCGATCAGCTTCTTCGTGTTTTCGGCACAACGGTCGGGTTCGTAGCCGTCGTCCAGGCTCAGCAACTCGATCGGCCGGCCATTGATGCCGCCACGCGCATTGGTCCGGTCGAAGACTAGCTGCGCACCGATCCTGAATTGCTCGCCGAGCGCGCTGGCCGGCCCGGAGAACGCGGCCGACTGACCGAGGACGATCTTGCGCAGCGGCTGGGTCGGTGCTGCGACGCCGATCGAACTCAGCCCGAGCCCTGCCGCTGCCTGGAACAGCTGGCGCCGCCGGATCATGCTGTTGCCATCGCGGATCGAGGAAGTGAACATCGCATTGCCTCTTCAGTTCGGGCCGCAGCATACGCGCCGGAACGGTGCCCCGGGCATGTCGACCCTCTGCGCGTCAAGCAGCCGGCACCGGGTCTGTGCAATAGTTCCCGACGTGAAACCCGCGATCGTCCGCGCTGCCTGTCCGCACGACTGCCCGGACACCTGCGCCATCCTCGTCACGGTCGAGGACGGAAAGGCGATCAAGGTGCACGGCGACCCGCTCCATCCGCCGACGCACGGATCGCTGTGCACCAAGGTTTCGCGCTACACCGAGCGCACGTATCACGAAGGCCGCGTGCTGCATCCGATGAAGCGGGTCGGGCCGAAAGGCAGCGGACACTTCGAGCGCGTGAGCTGGGACGACGCGCTTGTGGACATCGCCGCGCGCCTGACGAAGATCGCCGGTCCCGAAGGCGTCAACGCCGAAGCCATCGTCCCCTACAGCTATGCCGGAACGATGGGCATGCTGCAGGGCGAGAGCATCGCCGCGCGCTTCTTCCACCAGCTCGGTGCTTCGCTGCTTGACCGCACGATCTGCTCGTCGGCCGGCGGCGAGGCGCTCGCCGCGACCTATGGCGCGAAGATCGGCATGCACGTCGAGCACTACGCCGAGAGCCGCCTCATCGTCATCTGGGGCAGCAACTCGATCACCTCGAACCTGCACTTCTGGACCCATGCGCAGCAGGCCAAGCGCACCGGTGCCAAGCTGATCTGCATCGACCCGCGCCGCACCGAGACGGCCGAGAAATGCCACGAGCACATCGCCCTTCTGCCGGGCACCGACGGCGCGCTCGCGCTCGGCGTGATGCACGAGCTGATCGCCCATGACTGGCTCGACCACGACTACGTCGAGCGGCATACCGAAGGCTGGCCGGCGCTGCGCGAGCGCGCCCTGGCCTGGCCGCCCGAGCGCGTCGCCGCGGTGTGCGGCATCCCGGCCGACGCCGTGCGCTCGCTGGCGCGCGACTACGGCACGACCAGGCCGGCGGCGATCCGCCTCAACTACGGCATGCAGCGCGCGCGCGGCGGCGGCAACGCGGTTCGGCTGGTGGCGATCCTGCCCTGCCTGGTCGGCGCCTGGCGGCATCGGGCAGGCGGCCTGCTGCTCTCGGCTTCGGGCTGGTTTCGCCACGCCAGGAACGACGCCGCGCTGCAGCGGCGCGACCTGCTCGGCGCGCGCCTGCCGCGCACGATCAACATGAGCACGATCGGCGACGAACTCCTGCGCGAGACCGGCCAGGCCCTGCCTGACGGCTCGCGCTTCGGGCCGAAGATCGAAGCGCTGGTCGTCTACAACAGCAACCCGGTCGCGGTGGCGCCGCAGTCGGCGCGTGTCGCCAAGGGCTTTGCCCGCGAGGACTTGTTCACGGTCTTGCTCGAGCACTTCATGACCGACACCGCCGACTTCGCCGACTACGTGCTGCCGGCGACGACGCAGCTCGAGCATCTGGACCTGCACACGGCCTACGGCCACACCTACGCGATGGTCAACGAGCCGGCGATCGCGCCGCTCGGCGAGGCCTTGCCGAACACCGAGATCTTCCGTCGCCTGGCGGCGCGCATGGGCTTCGCCGACCCGTGCTTCGCCGACAGCGACGAGGCGCTGGCGCGCATCGCCTTTCGCGCGCCATCGGAGGGCGGCGTCGACTACGCGGCGCTTCGCGAGCACGGCTGGGTCAAGCTCGACATCGCCGAGGCGCCGTTCGCCGAAGGGGGCTTTGCCACGCCGAACGGCAAGTGCCGCATCGATGCGCCGGGCTATGGCGTTCCCGACTACCTGCCCAACTACGAATCGGTGGCGAGCACGCCCGATCTGGCCAGGCGTTTCCCGCTCGCCATGATCTCGCCGCCGGAGCGCAACTTTCTCAACTCGAGCTTCGTCAACGTCACCAGTCTGCGCGGCATCGACGGCGAGCCGGTGCTCGAGATCGACGCCGGCGATGCGGCGCAGCGCGGCATCGAGACCGGGCAACGCGTGCGCATCTGGAACGACCGCGGCGCCATCGAGTGCAAGGCCGTCGTCGGGTCGCGGGCCCGACCCGGCGTCGTCAACGGCCTCGGCGTGTGGTGGAAGAAGCTCGCCAAGGATGGCCACAACGCCAACGAGCTGACGCACCAGCGACTCACCGACATCGGCCGCGCGCCGAGCTTCTACGACTGCCTGGTCGAGGTGCGAACAGTCGACGCTGCCGCGCGCGACGTGCAACCGGTCGACACCGCCGCGCGCGACGTGCGACCAGCCGACACCACCGTGTCGTGACGCGTGGCTGGCTGATCCTGGGCATGATGAGCGTCAGTACGATCGGCGTCGCGTTGCTTGCGGCGGTAACGGTCTGCCTGACCGCGGGCTGCAGCACGATCGGCTACTACGCGCAGTCGGTCGGCGGGC
>JANXWR010000183.1 GCA_025351025.1 Burkholderiales bacterium
ATTCCTCGGCGGTCATGATGTTGATGCGCCAGCCGGTCATCTCGGAGGCGAGGCGCACGTTCTGGCCGCCGCGGCCGATCGCAATGGCCAGGTTTTCCTCGTCGACGACGACGTCCATCGCGTGGCGCTCCTCGTCGACGACGATCGACTGCACATTCGCCGGCGCCAGCGCGCCGATCACGAACTGCGCCGGGTCTTCGGACCAGAGCACGATGTCGACGCGCTCGCCCGCTAACTCGTTGGTCACGGCGTTGACGCGCGAGCCGCGCACGCCGACGCAGGTGCCGATCGGGTCGACCCGCTTGTCGTGCGACTGCACCGCGATCTTGGCGCGCGAGCCGGGGTCGCGGGCGCAGGACTTGATCTCGAGCAGCTTCTGCTCGATCTCGGGCACCTCTTGCGCGAACAGCTCGATCATGAAGCCGGGCGAGGAGCGCGAGAGCAGGATCTGCGGCCCGCGCAGGGTCGGGTCGACCTCGGCGATGTAGGCGCGAACCCGATCGCCGGTGCGCAGGTTTTCCTTCGGGATCATCTCCGAGCGGCGCAGCCGCCCCTCGATGCGACCCGATTCGACGATCACGTCGCCCTTGTCGAGGCGCTTGACGGTGCCGACGAAGATCTTCTCGCCGCGCGAGAGAAAGTCGGTCAGGAGCTGCTCGCGCTCGGCGTCGCGGATCTTCTGCAGGATCACCTGCTTGGCCGCTTGCGCACCGATCCGGCCGATCGACACCGACTCGATCTGCTCTTCGATGTAGTCGTCGACCTCGATGTCGGCGATCTGCTCGACCGCCTCGAAGTGAAGTACCTCGGAGTCGGGCAGCTGAAGGCCGGCCTCGTCCGGGACGACGTGCCAACGGCGGAAGGTCTCGTACTGGCCGGTTTCGCGGTCGACGGAGACGCGGATGTCAACCTCGCCGCCTTGCAGTTTCTTCGAGGCCGAGGCAAGCGCGGCTTCGACCGCCTGGAAAACGATCTCGAGGTCGACGCTCTTCTCGCGCGAGATCGCGTCCACCAGCATCAACAGTTCACGGTTCATTGAATCCGACCTCCGTCCATCACGTTCTGTGCTTCGGCCTCATGAGCCGACGCACTAAGCGGGGCGGACCGGCGCCCCTTGAAATCGATCACCGGAAAGAGCCGTGCCTCGCGCACCTCGTCCAGGGAGAAGTCCAGCACTTTCACTTCTTCGGCGCCGGTCGATTCGGTCACCACGCCGGCCGCTGCCGCGCGCGCCTGCGCAGACCGGCTGGCCGAGTGCTTTTTGGCCGCGGCCCTGGACGCCGTATCGGCGAGCACGAGCCGCCAGCCGACGCCCTGGGCGAGCAGCTCGCCGCGAAAGCGCTTGCGGCCCTTGAACGGCACCTTGAGCGTGACCTCGACCTGCTCGCCCGAGAAGCGCACGAAGTCGGCGGCGCTCTTCAGCGGCCGGTCGAGCCCGGGCGACGACACCTCGAGCCGCTCATAGGCCGTGCCCTCGACTTCCAAGACATGCTGCAGCTGGCGCGTGACCTTTTCGCAGTCGTCGACCGTGATGAAGCGCGCCACGCCGGCTGCGGCCAGATGGTCGATCGTCACGCGCAGCAGGCCGCCGGGCGCGCGCTCGACCTCGACCAGGTCGTAGCCGAGCCCGCGGACAGTGATCTCGATGTCGGCGTGCTGACTCATGACGAGGACAAGTGGTGCCTGAAAGCCTGAGAAAAAGTGCGTGTCGATCAAAGGGTGCAAAAGCGATCAGCCAAAAAAAATGGGCCGGAAGATCCGCCCACTTGACGCTATCTGTGAAAACCGGAATTGTATCTGTTCGCGCGCCTACCGGCAAGCAGGGCGGCTGTCAAGAGGCCGGGGCGCTGCCTGGGCGCATGCCAGAATCCCGCCGCCCTTCCCTGCTCCGGAGCCCCCGATGGGATTTCTCGCCGGCAAACGCCTGCTCATCACCGGCGTGCTCTCCAACAGATCGATCGCCTACGGCATCGCCCGCGCCTGCCGGCGCGAGGGTGCCGAGCTCGCCTTCAGTTACCAGGGCGAGCGCTTCCGCGAACGGGTCGCCGGCCTCGCCGCCGAATTCGGCTCGACGCTGATCTACGACTGCGACGTCGCCGACGACGCGCAGATCGAGGCCATGTTCGCTGGCCTGGGCGAAGTCTGGCCGGCCTTCGATGGCTTCGTCCACTCGATCGGCTTCGCGCCCAAGGAGGCGATCGCCGGCGACTTTCTCGAAGGGCTCTCGCGCGAGTCGTTCCGCATCGCCCACGACATCTCGAGCTACAGTTTCCCGGCGCTGGCCAAGGCGGCGGCGCCGCGCCTGACATCGACCGCCGCCCTCCTCACCCTGACCTATCTGGGGGCGATGCGCAGCGTTCCAAACTACAACACGATGGGCCTGGCCAAGGCCTCGCTCGAAGCCTCGGTGCGCTACCTGGCGACCAGCCTCGGCCCACGCGGCGTGCGCGTCAACGGCATCTCGGCCGGGCCGATCAAGACGTTGGCAGCTTCGGGCATCAAGGGCTTCGGCAAGATCCTCGACGCGGTCGAGCAGAACGCGCCACTGCGCCGCAACGTCACGATCGATGACGTCGGCAACGTCGCCGCCTTCCTGCTCTCGGACCTGGCTGCCGGCGTGACCTCGGAAATCACCTACGTCGACGCCGGCTTCAGTCACGCCATGGGCGGCCTGTCGGCAGCGGCGACGCAGTCGACGTAGTACTTGCCTGCGGCGACGCCCATGCCCTCGGCCATGAGGCCGTGCACGTCGGTGTCGAAACCGGGGAAGGCTTCGTTGAACTCGCGCGTGAAGCGCAGGTAGTCGACGATCTTCTTGTTGAAGCGCTCGCCGGGAATGAGTAGCGGAATGCCTGGCGGATAGGGCGTCAGCAGGGTCGTCGAGACGCGCCCTTCGAGGTGATCGATCTCGACCCGCTCGGTCTTGCGGTGGGCGATGCAGGCGAAGGCGTCGCTCGGCTTCATCGCCGGCTGGATGTCCGAGAGGTACATCTCGGTGGTAAGGCGCGCCATGTCGTCCTTGGCATACAGCGAATGGATGCTCTGCGACAAGTCGGCCAACCCCATGCGCTCGTAGCGCGGGTGCTTGGCGCAGAACTCCGGCATGATTTTCCAGAGCGGCGCGTTGCGGTCGAAGTCGTCCTTGAACTGCTGCAGCGCGGTGAGCAGCGTGTTCCATCGGCCCTTGGTGATGCCGATCGTGAACATGATGAAGAACGAATAGAGCCCGGTCTTCTCGACGACGACGCCGTGCTCGACCAGGAACTTGGTGACGATCGCCGCCGGGATGCCGGTCTTGGCGAACTTGCCTGAGACGTCGAGCCCCGGCGTGATGATCGTGCACTTGATGGGGTCGAGCAGGTTGAAGCCCTCGGCCAGGTTGCCGAAGCCATGCCACTTCGCGTTGGCTTTCAGCATCCAGTCGGCGCTGTTGGCCATGCCCGCGGGTGCGAGCTTTTCGGGGCCCCAGACCTTGAACCACCAGTCCTTGCCGTACTCGGCGTCGACCTTGCGCATGGCGCGCCGGAAGTCGAGCGACTCGGAAATGCTCTCCTCGACCAAGGCGCGACCGCCGGGCGCCTCCATCATCGCCGCCGAGACGTCGCAGGACGCGATGATCGCGTACTGCGGGCTGGTCGAGCTGTGCATCAGGTAGGCCTCGTTGAAGAGGTGCGGGTCGAGCTTGCGCGTCTGCGAGTCCTGCACCAGCACCTGCGAGGCCTGGCTGATGCCGGCGAGCAGCTTGTGCGTCGACTGGGTCGCGAAGACGATCTGGTCCTTGGGCCGCGCCCGTTTCTTGCCCATGGCGTGAAAGACGCCGTAGAACTTGTGGAAGGCGGCGTGCGGCAGCCAGGCCTCGTCGAAGTGCATGGTGTCGATGTAGCCGTCGAGCGCGTGCTTGATCGTCTCGGTGTTGTAGAGCACGCCGTCGTAGGTGCTCTGCGTGAGCGTCAGGATGCGCGGCTTGACCGACTTCGGATCGACGCCCTTCAGCAGCGGATTGGCGGCGATCTTGGCCTGGATCGCCTCGGGCGTGAACTCGCTTTGCGCGATCGGGCCGATGATGCCGAAGTGATTGCGCGTCGGCGGCAGGAAGACCGGGATCGAACCGGTCATGATGATCGCGTGCAGGATCGACTTGTGGCAGTTGCGGTCGACCACCACCACGTCGCCAGGCGCCACCGTGTGGTGCCAGACCATTTTGTTGCTCGTGCTCGTGCCGTTGGTGACGAAGAAGCAGTGGTCGGCGTTGAAGATGCGCGCCGCGTTGCGCTCGCTGGCCGCCACCGGCCCGGTGTGGTCGAGCAGCTGGCCGAGCTCGTCGACCGAGTTGCAGACGTCGGCGCGCAGCATGTTCTCGCCGAAGAACTGGTGGAACATTCGGCCGACCGGGCTCTTCAGGAAGGCGACGCCGCCCGAGTGGCCCGGGCAATGCCAGGAATACGAGCCGTCCTGCGCGTAGTCGACCAGGGCGCGAAAGAACGGCGGCGCCACGCCGTCGAGGTAGGCGCGGGCCTCGCGGATGATGTGCCGGGCGACGAACTCCGGCGTGTCCTCGAACATGTGGATGAAGCCGTGCAGCTCGCGCAGGATGTCGTTGGGCAGGTGCTGCGAGGTGCGCGTCTCGCCATAGAGATAGATCGGCACCTCGGCGTTCTTGAAGCGCACCTCGGTGATGAACTTGCGCAGGTTGAGCACCGCCGGATCGAGGTCGGGGCCCTCGGTGAACTCCTCGTCGTCGATCGAGAGAATGAAGGCGCTGGCCCGGCTTTGCTGCTGGGCGAACTGCGAGAGGTCGCCGTAGCTGGTGGCGCCGAGGATCTCGAAGCCTTCTTTCTCTATCGCCGAGGCGAGCGCGCGAATGCCCAGCCCGGATGCGTTCTCGGAACGGAAGTCTTCGTCGATGATGACGATCGGAAACTTGAAGGGAAGCATCGGACGGCTCTCGAACGGGGCGAATCGGAAAGCGCGCAGTGTAGGGCTGCGAGGCGGCGCCTACACTCGCAAGGTCGGACGGCAAATCGGAGTGCCTGATGGAAATCTCAACGGCAACCGGGTGGTGGGTGGCGGCGGGCATCGCCGTCGCGGCCGAGCTTGGCACCGGAACCTTCTACCTGCTCATGATCGCGCTCGGCCTGGCGGCCGCCGCGGTGGCCGCACATCTCGGCTTTGCGGTGCCGATGCAGATCGCGGCGGCGGCGCTGGTCGGCGGCGGCGCCACCGGATTCTGGTACTGGCATCGGCGCTCGCGCGACAGCACCGACCGTGCCGCCCACGAGAACCGCGACGTTAACCTCGACATCGGCGAGCATGTGTTCGTCAGCGCCTGGTCCGCGGACCGGACCGCGCGCATCGACTACCGCGGCTCCGGCTGGACGGCGCGCCTGGCGCCCGGCGCGCCGGCCGGCCGTGGCGAGCACGTCATATCAGCGATTGAAGGCAACTGGCTGGTGCTGTCGCCGACCTGGCCTGCCTGACCGTCGACTTCACTCGGAGAACGCTCTCATGGAATTCGCACTTGTCATCGCGGTCATCGCCGCGATCTTTATCTTCCAGACCTTCAAGATCGTGCCGCAGCAGCACGCCTGGGTGGTCG
>JANXWR010000227.1 GCA_025351025.1 Burkholderiales bacterium
ACTGCCCGGCTTGAGCGAGCGGCAACTCGTGCGAGACTATCCACGAAGGTTTGAGCCGGTCTTTCTCGATCACAAGCGACTGAGCAGGCGGTTGTAGGCTTTGACGTTGGCCTGCCCAGCGCCCATGCTCTGGCCCTTGAACCAGAACGCCCCGAAGTCAAAAGCCATTTGGCCGCGCCGCTCGAGCTTGTCCTTCGCGCCCGGATCCTCTGGCATGAACACGCCCACCACGCCGATGCGGCCGGTGGCCTTCACGGTGGCGACCAGGTTGTTCATGGTGAGGTTAGAAACTTCCTCACG
The DNA here is from genome assembly GCA_025351025.1 of Burkholderiales bacterium. Taxonomy (GTDB): domain Bacteria; phylum Pseudomonadota; class Gammaproteobacteria; order Burkholderiales; family Burkholderiaceae_C; genus Schlegelella_A. The sequence goes on from JANXWR010000227.1 coordinate 301, forward strand.
GTGCATGTTGCAGCACTGATAGCCGACGCATTCGCAGCCCCGGTCGGCGCCTTTGCCTCCGGTCAGTTCCATGATCTTCTCGACTCCGTCCCCCTCGGTGTCATCAATCGCGATCGCGCCCGCCTTCTCGGCAAGCTGCAAACGGTCCTTGTGCGTGTCAACAACCATCACTTGACTGGCCCCCTTGATGATCGACAAGGCCGCGGGAATGCTGGAGATTGTGTAGCTCGGCCGGTCGTCGACGTGCGGAGCCCGGGGGTCTAGATTTGCATCGTAGGCTGACGGATTGCGGGGATTCTGACCAGCGGCACCAGCGCAGCTTGCCGTGTGGCCGGTGGTGGTTGTAGTCGTCGCGCCACGTGTCGATGACGCTGGCGTGGGGCTCAGGCTGGCGAACCAGTGATGCGAGAGGCACCCGTCTCTAAAGCGGCTGTTGAAGCTCTTGAGCGATTGGAGGCGACCGCGACAGCGGGTTGAGCGGTCGCTGTCCGGGCCGCCGCCGAAATCTTTTGGCCGCGATGGCAGCTTTTGGCGAGCTATCTCGTTCCGGTGAGTAGAGGGGATTCGTTCGCGAACGCGCGGCACCCCGACGACTGCCCACGGAGCCCGCATGCCACACCGCTTTTCGCACCCGTTCGATCGTGCCGCGAGTCGCCACGCCGCCAGGGGTTTATTCGCCTTGGCCGTGGCGCTTAGCGCCGCAAGCGCTTCAGCCCAGGACTACAGCGTCGGCATCGCCGTCGGTCCCGACCGCGGCCGCGTCGACTGCGTTGCTTCGTTCCCCTGCGATCGTTCGAGCGTGCACTGGAAGCTGACCGGCGCCTACCGCTTCGACGCGGTCTACGACGTGCAACTCGCCTACTTCGGCGCCGGGCGCTTCGAGGGCGGCGACACGACGCCGCTCGGTACCGAGTTCGGCGGCACCTTCCGCGTCGGCGGCATCGGCCTGACGGCCGGCTACCGCTGGACCTTCGCGCCGGGTTGGAGCGGCGTCGCTCGCATCGGTGCCGCGGGCGTGCACACGCGCTTCGAATATGCGAACGCGCTGGCGGCGAACGTCGGCAAGACGACGCTTCAGCCGCTCGCAGGCATCGGCATCGCCTACGACTTCTCGCCCACTTTGCGCGTCGGCGTCGACTACGACGTCACCCGATTCAAAGTGCACACGACGCGCGGGCCACTCAGCATGCTCGGCCTCGCGGCGCAGTTTTCGTTCTGAACCGGATCGATCCATGAACGCCATCCACCTCCCTGCTCATCCGTTCGCCGGCCGCTTTCGTGCGGCGGTCATGCAGATTGCTGCGGCTTGCGTCTGCTTTGCCCTGGCCGCTTGCGGCGGCAGCGCCGACGCACCGCCGCCGCCCGAGTCCGTCCCGGTGCTGCCGGTGCCGCCGACCATCACGCAGCAGCCGGCGAGCCTGACCGTCACCGCAGGCCAGCCGGCCAGTTTCACCGTGGCCGCGACCGGCACCGCGCCGCTCGCCTATCAATGGCAGCGCAACGGCGTCGCCATCGTCGGCGCCACGGCCACGACCTACACGACGGGGGCAACCGTGCTCGGCGACAGCGGCGCGACTTTTCGCGCTGTCGTCAGCAACGTCGCAGGCAGCGCAACCAGCAACGACGCGATCCTCACCGTTGCGGCGAGCGCACCGGTACTGACGATCGCGCCGCAGCCCGCCAACCTCAGCGTCGTCGCCGGTACGCAGGCCTCGTTCACGGTCGGCGGTACCTGCAGCGCGGGCACGCTCGACATTCAATGGCAACGCAATTCCGGTGCAGCCGGTGCCTTCGTCGTCATCGCCAACGCCACCGCCGCGACTTACAGCTTCGTTGCGGTCATCGGTGATAACGGCGCGATGTTCCGCGCCGTCCTCGACTGCGGCGGGCAGAGCAGCACGTTGAGCGGGATCGCCACGTTGACGGTGACGCCACCGGGCGGAGTCACGCTCAGCCTGCTGCCGATGGTCGGCCTGCGCGCCCAGGCGAACATCGCCAGCGCGAGCGCCATCGACCAGGATCCGGGCAACAGCTTTACCTTCCTTACCAGCAACCGGATTAAACGACTGAGTGCCGACCTGTCGACGATCACGCCAGTCGCGGGGGGCCAGTTCAGCGGCTCTGCCGATGGCGCCGCCAACGTCGCTTCGTTCAACCAGCCGCAAGGGCTGACGCAGGACGCCGCCGGCAACCTCTACGTCGCCGATACCACCAACCAGACGATCCGGCGTGTCGCCGCCGACGGCACGGTGACGACGATCGCGGGCATGGCCGGCGTCTCCGGCACGAGCGACGGCACCGGCGCCGCAGCGCGTTTCAACCAGCCGTTCGGCATCGCCCTCGGGCCGGATGGCGACCTCTACGTCGCCGACCGCACGAACAATTTGATCCGACGCGTCACCACGGCCGGCGTCGTCACGACCTATGCCGGAACCACCGCCGGCTTCCTCGACGGCGCAGCCAACGTGGCGATGTTCAACGGACCGGCGGGCATCGCCGTTGCCGCCAACGGCGACGTGCTCGTTGCCGACGCATCGAACAACCGCATCCGCCGCATACTGCGCAGCGGCAGTACCGCCGGCGCGGTGCAGACGCTCGCCGGCAACGGCACGTTCAACGCCGCCGACGCCGACGGCACGGGCGCCGCCGCCGTCATCTCGTTCCCGCGTGGCATCGTCCTGCGTGGCAACACACTGACGGTGCGCGACGAGTTCCTGCTCCGTCAGGTCGACCTGACGAGCGGCGTCGTGACCACGCTCACCGGCTCGCGTGCGCTCGGGGAAGGCTATGCCGACGGCAGCAAGGCGACAGCGCGGGTGCGTGATCTGGGCATCGGCATCACCAGCGCGCCGAATGGCGGCTTCATGCTCGCCGACGACTTAGCGCTGCGCAGCGTGAACGCCGCCGGCGATGTGCGGACGATTGCCTCGACCACGGCCGCCGGCATCACCGACACCGGCGTCGGCGTCCTAACACAGATGCCGTTCGCACTCGCGGTGAACGATCCGCAGGGGCTGGCGGTCGATCCAGCTGGCAACGTCGACGTGGCCGACAACGCCACGCGCGTCGTGCGCCGCATCGATGCGGCCGGCGTCGTTACGCTCGCGGCGGGCCTGACCGGCAGCTTCGGCGGCGCGGTCGACGGTGTCGGCAACGAGGCCCAGTTCGCGAACCTGGGCTCAACGATGACGAGCGACGGCAGCGGCGCGCTGTACGTGCTGGACGGCTTCGGCGCGGTGCGCCGAATCGGCACGGACAACGCCGTCACGCTCGTTGCCGGCGCCGCCGATGCCTTCGGCGCGGTCGATGGACCCAGGACGGTAGCCCGTTTCAATGGCATCCGCGGCCTGGCGGTCGGCGCGGGCGGCAACGTCTTCGTCGGCGACGCCGCGAACAACGCTGTGCGTCGTATCGACCCGGCCGGCAACGTCGCGACCTACGCCGGCGTGCTAGGGCAGAGCGCGCGTGTCGACGGGCCGATCGCAACGGCGCGATTCATGAGCCCGGGTTCGCTTGCCTTCGCGCCCGATGGCTCGCTCTATCTGGTCGATGGCGGCGCGATCCGGCGCATTTCGGCCGACGGTTCGACCGTCTCGACGATCGCCGCCGCAGGCGGGCAGGTCCTGCGCCTCGCCATCGATGCCGCTGGAACGATCTACTACGGCGATCCGAACGGCCTGTACATGTTGCAAGGTGCGACAGTGACCCTGCTCATCCGCGTCACCGGCAACAACGTCCTCGGCTCGAACCCGTCGCTGTTCAGCGTGTCGGACCTCGCCGTGCTTGGCCCGAAGCACATCGTTCTTCTGAGCGGCGGTCAGATTCTTGTAGCCACGCTGCCCTGACGCCAGCCCCGATACTCGCGCCTGCGCGCAGCTCGCGCCCAGCGTCTTGCCGGGCGTGACACCCGGCGCGAGTCGGAAGCTTGGTACACGCGTTCTGCTGAGGGGAATCGAACAGAATGTGGTCTTCCTCGTGCGCGCCGGAAGCAGTCCGGAACGCCTGGCAACCGTTACCTAATCGTGACCACTTCTAGATGGTTTCAATTCCGATCGACGGAATCGAATCGTCGCACAGTGGAGGCGGGGCTCACCCCCGCCAAGATTTAGCCCGTCGCAATCACGCAGCTGACGAAGTTGCGTTCTGGCAGCGGCGACATCGGCGGCTCGATTGATGAGTCGCCCGATATGGGCCGTGAGATTTGCGGTGAAATCCGACGGAGCCTTCTTCAATCTTCGAGCCCAAACTCGCAACTCAAGGCGCAACGGCACCGGAACGTATGCGAGGTGATCCGTGCCCCATTCCAAAGCCTCGACGCTGGACACCGAATCGGTGAGTGTTCGTGTGCTCCTGCGCCTTCCGATCGTGATTCAAGCAACGGGCCTGGGCTGGTCCACCATCTACAAGCTCGTCGCTGAAAAAAGTTCCAGGCGCCTGTAAGGTTGACGAGCAGAGCGGTCGCATGGCGCCGCGCGGACATCGAGCGGTGGACTAGCGAGCGACCGTTGGCGACTCGCTGATCCCGCCCCATTGCCGGGGGCTGGAGTCCGCTTCGTGCCCGTCGGCCCAAGGAATCGCAATGACGCCATCGACCCGTTGCTGTCCTTCGTTGCGCCTCAATGAGCAACCTTCTATGCGGATGCGGTGTGATCGGCGCGCCCTGAGCTCACGCTCTCGCCACATTGCGGTCATCCAAGCATCAACGGCCCGCTTGGGCCCAATGGCCGGTTTCGAGGGTCTTGCTGACATTGCTGATGTAGCAGAGCGCGGTGGCCGAACGGCTGCTACTTTGAAGTCGCCAACTGGGACTACCGGCCCTCAGCGGTAAGTCGGCGCCAGCAATTCGCCGTCCGAAAGGAAACCGCGGGCCGTGATGGTTGGGGAGGTCGAATGCATCAGCTTCGCATCAACTGCGCGGCCACGCCGCGGCGCGGCGCGGGCTCGATAGGGGGAGCGAAACCGACGCGGGTCCACATCTGCACCGTTTGGGCCGACGATGACGCGTCAAGCAATGCGCGCACGTCTGCGTAGGGCTTGGCCTGTTCCGGGTATTCCTGAAGCGCTTGCTGCAGGGGTTGCATCGCCAACCCGTGCGCAGTAGCGGCAAGTTGCACTCGCGCGTAGGCGCGCCCTGCGTTGACTTGAGTGGTGCGGTCGTTGCCGTCCGTCACCATCCACAGGAAGCCGAGGGTCGAATTCAGCTTCTTGAAGAAGTCCTTGATCTGGCTGGTCGTTGCATAGTCATCGGGTCCTGGAGCCTTGCTGCGATCGAACAGGCCGATGCGGCTCATCAGCACGACCATCGGGTCGAGCACGCAAAGGCCGTCACGATGCTCGTCGATCTCGGCGGCGCCGACACGCAACACCTTGTAGGACTCCATAATGGTTCGCGGCGTGCTCAGTTCAATTCGCCAGGCCTCGGCTGCAATCGCCCGATGTCGATTCAACACATCTGGCCGATCCGCGCCCACGAAGCCGAATCGCAAGGGATTCGGCCGCACCGCTTCCGCCATCGCCTGCCAGGCTGCCGACGGCACCGGCCGATCGAGGTCGTAGAGGCTGCGGTTGGTATGACGACCAAGGATTTGCGCGAACAGGGGGTCCTTCTTCCGCTCAGCATCCGGCACCAGCCGGATCTGTGCCACGGGCCGCTGATCGAGCTTGTCGGCCCCGAAGGCGCCTTCCGGAAATAGCTCGATCTCGGCCCTCAACCCTCGCTCACGCGCCGCGATGTCGATCAACTCCAGGAAGGTGCCGTGGCTCATCGCCATGATCTGCCGCGAAAACGGATCGGTTTCGGGCAACAAGCGAGCGAGGTCGCAGTGCAGCACGATCTCGTCTGGCATACCCAGATCGACCAGCCATGATTGCAGGTTGTGGGAATGCGGCGCGAGGATTGCGTAGCCGAGGATCCAGCGCCGAATGTCAGGCTCTTGCCCTGGGCCCTTCCAAGGCGCGATCGCGCCGGCCGGCATTTGCTGAGTACATCCTGCCGAGGCGGTCGCGGCAGCGGCGACAAAGCCACCACCGGCCACGCTTATGAACCTACGACGATTCATCCTGCTGCTCCCGGCGCTTCGCACCTGCCTGTCATAGTGAGTGAAACTAACCCGAAGCGGTCGTCAACTGGACGCAACGTGTTGAGTGAGGCATTTTGGGTCCAATCGTCGGTGCGGCACACTGATAAGGGATGAATACCTGCCAAAGCAGGGGCAAACCAAGACTGCACCGAAGAGTCAAGAAGCAGTCGCCCGTCAGCGTCAGCTTATGGCCGCGAGCTGCCTTTGACGCTGCGCCAAGCGCATTCCCGCGCCGAGGATAGATGTGCCTTGCCCTGTTCGCGTCGAACACCATCGGCGAGTGCGCGCGCAGCGCCGCATCTTCAGCGGCTCTTTGCGGCCCGGCTTCGGGCGTGGCGGGTGGCCGAGGTGCCGATCTGGCCCGGCGGGAGCAGCGCACAGCGCTGCGAGGAAT
>JANXWR010000250.1 GCA_025351025.1 Burkholderiales bacterium
AGTGTTCCAGGTACCCGGCGAAGCGGCGGCGCGCATCGCCGTGGCGACGCAGAACATCCTGCGCGAGGAAGCGCACCTCACCGATGTGATCGATCCGCTCGGCGGCTCGTTCTACGTCGAGTCGCTGACCGACGCGATGGAAGAGAAGATCCTCGCAATCATGAAGACGATCGACGACGCCGGCGGCATGTACAAGGCGGTCGAGTCCGGGCTCGTGCAACGCATGATCGGCGCCTCGGCTCTGCGCTTCCAGCAGAAGGTCGACAGCGGCGAGCAGACGATCGTCGGCGTCAACGCCTATCGCGCCGAAGACGAGGCGACGGCGCGGCCGGCCGTCGAGCGGCCGGATGCCGCGAAGATGCAGGCTCACCTCGACGCCTTCGCGGCATGGAAGGCCGGGCGCTCGACATCGACGATCAACGCAGCACTCGACGGCCTGACCCGCGCCGCCGAGGATCCCAAGGCGAACGTCTTCGCCGCCATCGTCGACGGCGCCCGTGCCGGCTTGTCGAACGAAGAGATCTGCGCGCGTTTGCGCCGCGATCTCGGCTTCGGCCAACCGCTCGCTTTCGTCTGACGGTGTGGCGACTCGATCCCCGGCCGTCAGCCTCACGGCGCAAGCGCTCGCCGGCGACCGCCGCGCCATCGCGCGCCTCCTGACCCTGTTCGACGACGACGGGCCGGGCGCGCAGCAGGCGGCCGAGTCGATGGCCGCGCAGGCCGGCAAGGCGCACGTGCTCGGCGTGACCGGCGTGCCCGGCAGCGGCAAGTCGACCCTGGTCAACGCCGTGCTCGGCGCCTGGCTGGCGCGCGGCCTGAAGGTCGCAGTGATCGCCTTCGATCCGTCGAGCCCGATCACCGGCGGCGCCGTGCTCGGCGACCGCATCCGCATGGGCGAGCACGGCGCCCATGCGAACGCCTTCGTGCGCTCGTTCTCGGCGCGCGGCGAGCTCGGCGGCCTGTCACGCGCGGCACGCGCCGCCATCGACTGCCTCGACGCTTGCGGCTTCGACCGCGTCATCGTCGAAACGGTCGGCACCGGCCAGTCGGAGACGCGCATCGCGGCGCTGGCCGACACCCGCGTCGTCGTCTGTCCACCCGGACTCGGCGACGACGTCCAGGCGCTGAAGGCCGGCACGCTCGAGATCGCCGACGTGCTCGCGGTGAGCAAGGGCGACCTGCCGCTCGCCGAGCGGACGGCAAGCGAGATGCGCGAGATGCTGAGCCTGCGTCGTACGCCTGCGCAGGGCACGTGGCAGCCGCGCGTGGTGCCGGTTCGGGCGCTCGCCGAGGACGGCGTCGACGGCTTGCTCGACGCGATAGAAGCGCACGCGCTGTCGGTGCCGACTGGCCGGCGTTTGCGCGAAGCCGGCTCGTCGCGGCGAGACGCCACTCACCACGCGGTGACCCTCGCGCCCGACGATGGCAAGGGCTGGACCGCGCGCCTGCAGTCGCTCGCCGAGCGCGACGGCCTGTGCGCGACGCTCGGCATCTCGGTTCTATCCGGCGGCCCCGGCCGCGCCGAGGTGGCGATGACGGTCGGCGCGCGCCACCTCAACTTCAACGGCGGCTGCCACGGCGGCGCCATCTTCTCGCTCGCCGACAGCGCCTTCGGCCTGGCGTCGAACTCGCACGGACCGGTCGCTTCGGGCATCGACGCGCACATCACCTTCCAGGCCGGCGTCGCCGTCGGCGATCGGCTGATCGCCCGCGCCGTCGAAGCGAGTCGGAGCCGCCGCATCGCTGTCTACCGCATCGACGTCGTACGTGGCGCGCCGGGCGGCGGCGAGACGGCGATCTCGAGCTTTACCGGCACGGTCTCGATCAGGCCATCGTCATCCTTAGCGAAGCCAGGGATCCCGTCTGAGGCCGAGATCCTTCGCCACCGCTCAGGCTGACGAGCGGCCGAGGGATACACCCGAGGGTGTTGTCCCGTAGATTGTCGTCAGAACGACAACTTGGCGTCAAAATTTTCCTAGAGTCGCAACTGACGCAACGCGCCGGTGATGCGCTGCGTCCGCCCTGCCGAAACGACGATCGTGCCCACGACATTTCCCCAACTCCTGCTCGACCACGCGGCGCAGCGTCCGACCGCGCCGGCACTGCGCGAGAAGGAATTCGGCATCTGGCAGACGCTGTCCTGGCGCGATCTCGCCGCGCTGGTCAGGGCGCTCGCCTGCGGCCTGGCCGAAGCGGGTCTGCAGCGCGGCGCGCACCTCGTCGTCGTCGGCGAGAACCGGCCGCGCCTCTATGCGGCGATGCTCGCTGCGCAGTCGCTCGGCGCCGTGCCGGTGCCGCTCTACCAGGACGCCGCCGCGAACGAGTTCGTGTTCCCGATCGGCAATGCCGATGTCGGCTTCGCGATCGTCGAAGACCAGGAGCAGGTCGACAAGATGCTCGAGGTGCGCGGCTCGTGCCCGCTGCTGACGCGGATCTGGTTCGACGACGGACGCGGCCTGCGCCACTACGACGAGCCCGGCCTGGCGCCGCTCGACGCGCTGGTCGCCGCCGGCCCCGCCTGGGACGCGCAGCACCCGGGCTTCTTCGATGCCGAGGTCGCCAAGGCCAAGCCCGACGACGTGGCAGCGATGTTCTTCACCTCGGGCAC
>JANXWR010000257.1 GCA_025351025.1 Burkholderiales bacterium
GGCCAGATCTACAAGAGCGTGCTCGAGAAGGAGCGCCGCGGCGACTATCTCGGCAAGACGGTGCAGGTGATCCCGCACGTCACCAACGAGATCCAGGACTTCGTGCGGCGCGGCGCCGGCGATGAGGTCGACGTGGCCATCGTCGAGATCGGCGGCACGGTCGGCGACATCGAGTCGCTGCCATTCCTCGAAGCAGTGCGCCAGATGAGCCTGAAGATGGGTCCGGGGAACGCCTGCTTCCTGCATCTCACGCTGGTGCCGTGGATTCCCGCCGCCGGCGAGCTGAAGACCAAGCCAACCCAGCACAGCGTGCAGAAGCTGCGCGAGATCGGCATCATGCCGGACGCCCTGCTCTGCCGCGCCGACCGGCCGATCCCGGATGAAGAGCGCGCCAAGATCTCGCTCTTTGCCAACGTGCACGAGTTCGGCGTCATCTCGGTATGGGACGTCGACACGATCTACAAGGTGCCGCGCATGCTGCACGCGCAAGGCCTCGACGAGCTGGTCTGCGCCAAGCTCCAGCTGCACACCAAGCCTGCCAACCTGGCCCGCTGGGACAAGCTGGTCGACGAGGTCGAGCACCCGCAGCACGAGGTGACGATCGCGATGTGCGGAAAGTACGTCGAGCTCACGGACTCGTACAAGTCGCTCACCGAAGCCTTGCGCCATGCCGGCATCCACAACCACGCACGGGTCAAGGTCGAGTCGATCGACTCGGAAGACATCACGCCGACCAACGTCGGCAATCTGGCGCGCTTCGACGCCATCCTCGTTCCCGGCGGCTTCGGCAAGCGCGGCGTCGAGGGCAAGATCCTCGCCGCGCAGTACGCGCGCGAGAAGAAGATTCCCTACCTCGGCATCTGCCTCGGCATGCAGGTCGCGACGATCGAGTACGCGCGCCACAAGGCGGGATTGAGCGGCGCGAACAGCACGGAGTTCGATCCGCTCGCCGAACATCCGGTGATCGCCCTGATCGACGAATGGGAAGACCCGGACGGCTCGGTCCAGAAGCGCACCGCCCAGTCGGACCTCGGCGGCACGATGCGGCTGGGCGCGCAAAGCGCCGACGTCAAGCCCGGCACTCTGGCGCACGAGATCTACGGCAACGTCGTCACCGAGCGGCATCGCCACCGCTACGAAGCGAACGAGAACTACCTCGATCGCCTGACCGACGCCGGGCTGGTGATCTCGGCGATCACGCAGCGCGAGAAGCTGACCGAGATCGTCGAGCTGCCGAAGAGCGTGCATCCCTGGTTCATCGGCGTGCAGTTCCACCCGGAGTTCAAGTCGACGCCCTGGGGTGGTCACCCGCTCTTCAAATCCTTCATCCACGCGGCACTGGAGCACCAGGCGGAGCGCAGCGAGAAGGTTGCTGCCTAAATGAAACCCCCACGCTCAATGCGTTCGCTGCGCCCCAAGGGGGCGCGGACGGGCTTGGGACGGCCCGGCGCCCGGCCATGAAGCTCTGCGGATTCGACGCAGGGCTGGACCATCCTCTCTTCCTGATCGCCGGCCCCTGCGTCGTCGAGTCCGAGCAACTGCAGATGGACGTCGCCGGCACGCTGAAGGAAATCACGTCCGCGCTCGGCATTCCCTTCATCTTCAAGTCGAGCTACGACAAGGCGAACCGATCGAGCGGCACCTCGTTCCGCGGGCCCGGCATGGACAAGGGGCTCGAGATCCTCGCCAAGGTCAAGCGCGTGCTCGGCGTGCCCGTGCTCACCGACGTTCACCGCGAAGACGAGATCGAGGCCGCCGCCGCCACCGTCGACGTGCTGCAGACACCGGCCTTCCTCTGCCGGCAGACCGACTTCATACGCGCCGTCGCGCAAAGCGGCAAGCCGGTGAACATCAAGAAGGGGCAGTTCCTGGCGCCGCACGACATGAAGAACGTGCTCGACAAGGCGCGCGCCGCGGCGCGCGAGAAGGGCCTTTCGGAAGAGCGCTTCATGGCCTGCGAGCGCGGCGCCAGCTTCGGCTACAACAACCTCGTCTCCGACATGCGCTCGCTCGCCATCATGCGCGAGACGAACGCGCCGGTCGTCTTCGATGCGACGCATTCGGTGCAGCTGCCCGGCGGCCAGGGTACCTCGTCGGGCGGGCAGCGCGAGTTCGTGCCGGTGCTGGCGCGCGCCGCGGTCGCCGTCGGCGTCGCCGGCATCTTCATGGAGACGCATCCGGATCCGAAGAACGCGATGTCCGACGGGCCCAACGCGGTGCCGCTCCAGTACATGAAGGCCCTGCTCGAGCAGCTCGTCGCGCTCGACCGCGTCACCAAATCGCAGCGCTTTCTCGAGAACGAGTTCGGCGCTTTCTGATTCACCGTATTCGCATTTCATTAGGAAGAGCATGAGCGCCATCGTCGACATCGTCGGCCGCGAGATCCTGGACAGCCGCGGCAATCCCACCGTCGAATGCGACGTCCTGCTCGAGTCGGGCACCATGGGCCGCGCCGCGGTGCCCTCGGGCGCCTCGACCGGCTCGCGCGAGGCCATCGAGCTGCGCGATGGCGATCTGTCGCGCTACGGCGGCAAGGGCGTGCTCAAGGCGGTCGAGCACATCAACACCGAGATGAGCGAGGCCGTGCTCGGCCTCGACTCGAGCGAGCAGGCCTTCCTCGACCGCACCCTGATCGACCTCGACGGCACCGAGAACAAGAGCCGGCTCGGCGCCAACGCGACGCTTGCCCTCAGCATGGCGGTGGCGCGCGCCGCCGCCGAAGAGAGCGGCCTGCCGCTCTATCGCTATTTCGGCGGCTCGGGCGCGATGCAGATGCCGGTGCCGATGATGAACGTCGTCAACGGCGGCGCCCACGCCAACAACAACCTCGACCTGCAGGAGTTCATGATCATCCCGGTCGGCGCGCCGTCGTTCCGCGAGGCGATGCGCTACGGTGCCGAGACCTTCCACGCGCTGAAGAAGATCATCGACGGCCGCGGCATGAGCACGGCGGTCGGCGACGAAGGCGGCTTCGCACCGAGCGTCGCCAGCCACGAAGCGGCGATCCAGATGATCCTCGAGGCGATCGAGAAAGCCGGCTACCAGGCCGGCTCGCAAATCGCCGTCGGTCTCGACTGCGCCGCGAGCGAGTTCTACAAGGAAGGCTCGTACCGTCTCGACGGCGAGGGCCTGACGCTCTCGGCCGGCGAGTGGATCGACACGATGGCGCGCTGGGTCGACAAGTACCCGATCATCTCCATCGAAGACGGCATGGCCGAGGGCGACTGGGACGGCTGGAAGGCGCTCAACGACAAGCTCGGCGCGCGCGTGCAACTGGTCGGCGACGACATCTTCGTCACCAACCCGAAGATCCTGAAGGAAGGCATCCAGAAAAAGGTCGCCAACTCGATCCTCATCAAGATCAACCAGATCGGCACGCTGACCGAGACCTTCGCCGCGATCGAGATGGCCAAGCGCGCCGGCTGGACCTCGGTAATCAGCCACCGCTCGGGCGAGACCGAAGACTCGACCATTGCCGACATCGCCGTCGGCACCAACGCCGGCCAGATCAAGACCGGCTCGCTCAGCCGCTCGGACCGCATGGCCAAGTACAACCAGTTGCTGCGCATCGAAGAAGACCTGGGCGACGTCGCCGCCTATCCGGGCCGCTCGGCGTTCCATCAGCTGACCTGACGACGCCGGCGTGCGCTTCGTCACCCTCGCCCTCGCCGTACTGCTCGTGCTCGTGCACGTCGAGCTATGGTTCGGCAAGGGCGGCGTACCGCGCATGGTCGAGCTGCGCTCCAAGCTGGCCGCGCAGCAATCGAGCAATGACATCGCACGCCATCGCAACGAGCAGCTCTCGGCCGAGGTCAAGGACCTGAAGGAAGGTCTCGAGATGGTTGAGGAGAAGGCACGCTCCGAGCTCGGCATGATCAAGCCCGACGAGATCTTCGTCCAGCTCTCGCCGCCGCGGCGTTGAGCGGGTCCGCGCTGCTCGACGCGGCGACGCCGTTCCTGGCGAACGCCTTCGTGCTCTGGGGTGCGCCGGTGACCTGGCTCGAGGTCACAGCTTTCGTGCTCGCCGTCACCATGGTGGTGTGCAACATCCGCGTCAACGTGCTCGGCTGGCCGCTGGCGATAGCCAGCTCGTTGCTCTACTTCCTGCTCTTCTGGAAAAGCCGCCTCTACGGCGACGCATCGCTGCAGATCTTTTTCGCCGTCGTCGCCGGCTGGGGCTGGTGGCAATGGCTGCGCGGCACCGACGCCGCGGGCGCCGCCTTGCGGGTGCGCTCGCTGGGCGCCCGCGGGCGCTGGATCGCCCTCGGCGCTCTCGCGCTCGCGTGGCCGGCGACCGGCCTCTTCCTGCGCCGCTACACCGACACCGACGTGCCGTGGTGGGACGCCTTCCCGACCGTCGGGAGTGTCCTCGGCCAATGGCTGCTCGGCCGCAAGTACGTCGAGAACTGGCCGACCTGGATCGTCGTCAACGTCGTCGGCGTCGCCCTGTTCGCCTACAAGGGGCTCTGGCTCACCGTCGTCCTGTATGCGCTCTTCGCGGCGATGGCTGTGGTCGGCTGGCGCGCCTGGCGACGGCTTCTCGATACGAGCGCGGTCGGGCCATGAACCGGGCCTTCGTCGTCGCCCTGCTCGGCGCCGAGAGCACCGGCAAGACGACGCTTGCTGGCGAGATCGGCAAAGCGCTCAGCGGTCGCGGCCTGCGCGTCACGGTGGCCGGCGAAGCGCTGCGCGAGTTCTGCATCGAGCACGGACGAACGCCGAGGCGCGACGAGCAGGCGGCCATTGCCGACGAGCAGACGCGGCGCATCGACGTCGCGGCGACCGACGCCGAGATCGTCGTCGCCGACACGACGGCGCTGATGATCGCCGTCTACAGCGATTTCGTATTCGGCGACCCGAGCCTCTACGCGCTTGCCGAAGCGCGGCAGGCGGGCTGCGACCTGACGCTCCTCACCGCGCTCGACCTGCCGTGGCTGCCCGATGGGCTGCAGCGTGACGGCGCGCACGTGCGCGAGCCCATCGATGCGCTGCTTCGCGCCTCACTGGCGCGCGCCCGCGTGGCGTTCGAGACGATTTCCGGAGTAGGCCCGGCCCGCCTGCACGCGGCCCTTGCCGCCATCGATCGCGGCCTGGCCGTCAGGACCCGTTCCGGCCCTAAGCCGCCGAGCCGAGGCGAACCAGGACGATTATGAAGACGCCGATGACGAGGTTGAGCGTCACCTCCCAGCGTATCGCCAGCAGCGCCGCCGCCGCGACCGGCCAGGCCTGATCGGCCAAGGCGCGCCCGACGCGCCTGAACAGCGTCAGCCGAATGTGCGCGAACACGGCGGCCATGACGACGAAGAGGCCGATCATCGCGTACCAGTCGAGCGGCATGTTGAACGCGAGCCCCGCCGACGCGCGCTCGCGCCAGACCAGTCCGACCATCGCCGCGCCGCTCAGCAGGGCGATCCCCGCCGCCACCGTCACGGCGGCGAAGAAGCGGCGCATGACGGCGTGCATCAGGCGCACGCGCGCCGGCGGCTCCAGCGCTTCGGCGGCGGCAGGCCGCAGGCAGGCGACCATAAAAAACATGCCGCCGATCCAGACGACGACGCCGAGCAGATGAATGGCTTTCAGGGACGCATAGAGCACGAAGGTCTCCGATCGGCGCGGCAGAGTTGGCGCATTGTCGTTTGTCAGGCAGGGTGAAATTGCCCGGACCTGCAAACCGAGGTATCGTCGTTCGACCCACCGGCATCGGTGTTCAGAGGCGCAAGAATGACGAAGCTGTGCTCGGTGTGCGGAACCGAAAACAGGGACGAAGCCCAGTTCTGCCGCTCCTGCGGCACGGCGTTTCCACCACCCGCCGCGGCCCACGACGAAGAGGCCCAGCTCGCCGCAGGCATCACCTGCGACGAGTGCAACTTCCAGAACAAGCCGGGCGTTCGTTACTGCGCCAACTGCGGCGTGAGCCTGCTCGGCACGGTGATCGTGCCGCGCTCGCGTTCCGGTCCGGCCGCGCCGGACCCGTTCAGCGGCACCAGCCCGCCGCCCATCAGCTATCCGTCGTACGCACCAGTGGCGCCGTATCCGCCGCCCCCGATCGCCTCGCCGAGCTATCCGCCAGTCGCGGCCACCGCCGGCTACGGCTCGGCGTCGCCGCCGGGCTACCCGCCGCCCTACGACGAGCCGCTGGCCGCGCCCGACCTGCCCGACCCCGCGGCCGCGATCACCGCGACTTACCGCCAGGACGATGACAACACGCCGACTCGTCCGCACGCGGCGCCGCCAGCGGCGAAAGCGCCGAACCGCGCGCCCCTCGTGCTTGGTCTGGCCCTCGTCGCGCTGGTCGCGGCCGCCGCAGGCGGCTGGTGGTTCATGAGCGGGTCGAGCGGCGCGAAGGCCGACGCCGCAGCCGCCTCGGCGCCGATGGCCGCACCGGCGCCTGCCGCCGTCGAGCCGCCCGCACCGGTCGTCGCGGCGCCTGCATCTGTGCCGGCCTCGGCACCCGACATCGCGGTCGCTCCGCCGGAGATCGCTGCATCGCCGGCGGCGCCGACCTTGCCGCCGCCGACCACGACGGCGATGCCGCCGGTGGCCGAGACGGCGTCGGCGCCGGCCGCCGATGCCGAGGCCTTGCGCATCGCCGCCGACAAACGGCGCGAGAAGGCAGCGCGCGACAAGGCCGACCGCGAAGCCAAGGCAAAGGCGCTCGCCGACCAGCAGCAACAGGCCGTCGCAGCGGCCCGAGCCGAGCAGGAGGCGACGCGCCGCCGCGCCGAAGAGGCGCAGCGCGCCCGGCCGGTGCCGACGGCGCCGCAACCGCAAGCGCCGGTCGTGCAAGCGCGCGGCGTTCGCGAGATCTGCGCCGGTCGTGGCGCCATCGCCGAGTCGATCTGCCGCTCGCGCGAATGCGGTTCGCCCGAGCACGCCAACGAAGCGGTCTGCAGGCAACAAAAAGAGATCGAAGACCGCCACCGGAACTAGGGCCGAAGCGGCGTTCAGCCGGACGGTTCGAGCCGCTTCGCACGAGGAGACCCCATGTCGACAGACCCGGCACAAAACGCCGCCCTGCCCGCCGGAATGTCGGCCAGTGCCTTCTCGAGCCTGTTTCAGGCGATCAACGGCTTGCGCAACCGGCGCGCCCTGGTCGCGCTGATCGGCTGCACGGTCGGTGGCGTCCTCGTCGGCGGGCTGCTGCTGGCCATGGCGGGCACGCTCGGCATGCTGGCCGGCCTGCTCGCCTTCCTGGTCTACGTGGTCGCCGTGGGCACCGGCGTCAATGCTGCCGGTCTGCTGCACATGGACAGCGCACGCGGCCTCTCGCCGCGCAGCACCGTCGACGCGCTGATCGCCGGGCTGATGTGCATCCCGAAGCTGATCGTCCTCGTCATCGCCCTGTTCCTGGTCGAGCTCGCGGTCTTCCTCGTCATTGCGCTCGTGCTCGTCGTCTGCAAGATTCCCTTCCTGGGGCCGTTGCTGTTCACGGTCGTGTTTCCGGCCTCGGTGGTGGTCGCCGGCGTCGCGTTCTTCGGCGTGTTCCTGTGCATGGTGCTGTCGCTGCCCGCGATCTGGCAGGGCGCGACGATCATGCGCGCGCTGGCGCAGACGCTCGCCATCGCACGCACCCGGCTCGTCGAAGCGCTGCTGCTGCTCGTGTTCGTCTGGATGCTCTCGTTCGCGGTCGCGCTGATCATCTTCAGCGTCCTCGGCGCCGGCCTGATCCCGACGCTCGGCCTCTCGGGCTCGATCGTCGGCTTCAGCGGCATGGGTGGCCTCGGCTCGGTGATGGGCATGGCGCAAGGCTTCGGCGGCGGTGGCGCCGGCCATGCGATCGCCGGCCTGATCGGGCTGTCGATCCTGTGGGCGATCGCCGCCTCGCTCGTGTTCCAGGTCTATTTGCTGGGCCTGTGTCTCGTCTATCTGCGCGTCACCGAGGGCCTCGACGTCGGCGCCACCGAAGCGGCGCTTCGCCAGAAGCTCGACGAGGCAAAGCGGCGTGCCGCCGATCTCGGCGACAAGGCGCGCAGCGCCGCGAACCGCGACTCCACCACGCCGGGTGCACCGACGACGCCGAGCGACGGCGCCGTGGCCGCAGTCACGGCCGCGGCGATGGCCGCGCCGTTCGTGGCTCCGGCACCGGCGCCATATCTCCCACCGATGCCACCCGCTCCGTTCGCGCCGCCACCTCCCTACTCGCCCGCGGCCTACACGCCGCCGCCGCCCTACACGCCGCCCGCGCCCTACGTCGCCGACCTGGCGCCGATGGCCTCGACCGACATCGACCTGTCCTTCGACGACGCACCTGCGCCGGCCGCGCCGCCGGTTCCCTCGTCGATACCGCCCTCGTACTCGGCACCGCCCGTGTACATGCCGCCGCCGCAGGCGCCGATCGCGGCGCCTGCGACTCCTGCGCCGACGACCTGCCCGCAGTGCCTTTCGCCGATCACCGCCGAAGATGTGTTCTGCGGCGTCTGCGGCTATCGACTCAAGTAGCGGCGCGACCCGAACGCCAAGTAGCGAATGAACGGCAGCGACTTCGAGGCCGCACGCCTGGCGCTGGTCACGGCGCGGCAAAGCGCCCGCGCCCTCGCCGAGTGTCCGGCCGCGTGGCGGCCCGCCGACCTCGCCGAGGCCTATCGCCTGCAGGCCGCCGTGATCGACGATCTCGGCGGCGGCGCCGGTTGGAAGGTCGCCGCGGTCACCGAGGCGCAGCGGCAAAGCCTCGGCGTTTCGCAGCCAGTCGCATCGGCGATGCCCGCTTCGACGATGCACGACGCGAGCGCGGGGCCGGCGCGGCTCCGCCTGGCCGACTTCATCGGGCCGAAGATCGAGTGCGAGTTCGCGTTCCAGCTGCGCCATGACCTGCCGCGGCGCAGCGGTGGCGCATACAGCCGCGCCGAGGTCATCGAGGCCATCGAGACGATGCGCATCGCCATCGAGATCGTCGACCCGCGCCTGCCGCCGGGCAGCGGCACGCTGGCCGAAGTTGCCGACGGATTCAACAACGGCGCTTTCGTCGCCGGCCGCTCCATGCGCAATTGGCAGGCGCTCGATTTCGCGGCGATCGGCATCGTCCTCACCGTCGCGGCGCCGGGCCAGAACGCGAGCGAGCTGGCACGTGGCAGCGGCCACGCCATTCTCGACGGCGACCCGTTCGGTACGGTGGTGATGCTCGCCAATGCACAACCCGACAGTGGGCCGGGCTTGCGCGCCGGCGACGTCGTCACCACCGGCAGTTGCAGCGGCGCGCCGCACATCCCCGGGCCGGGTCTCTATCGCGCCGAGTTCGCTGGCCAGGGCGTCGTCAAGCTCGTCTTCGAATAGCGCCCCGTCGCGCCAGTCAATCGAGCCGCTGCAGCCCCGCGCGATAGCGCCTGGCGTTGGCCACGTAGTGCACGGCGCTACGCCGAATGCCCTCGATCTGCTCGGCGCTCAGGGCACGCACGACGACGGCGGGCGAGCCCAGGATGAGCGAGCCATCGGCAAAGCTCTTGCCCTCGGTGACGAGCGACCTCGCCCCGACCAGGCAATGCCGGCCGATGCGCGCGCCGTTCAGGATCACCGAGCCGATGCCGACGAGCGAACCGTCGCCGATCGTGCAGCCGTGCAGCATGACCATGTGGCCGATCGTCACGTCCTCGCCGATCGTCGTCGGCGAGCCGGGGTCGGCGTGCACGACGCTGCCGTCCTGCACATTCGAGCCGCGGCCGACGCGCATCCGATCGGTGTCGCCGCGCAGCACGGCGCCGAACCAGACATTCGCGTCTTCGTCGAGCTCGACGTCGCCGATCACCGTGGCGTTGTCGGCGACCCAGGCGCCCGGATGCAGGCGCGGCGAGCGATCGTCGAGTCGGTAGATGGCCATGGCGATGATTGCAGGCAGCGAGCGGTCTACGACGCGTCCATGAAGTAGCGCTTCAAGCCGGCCAGGATCATCTCCACCGCGATCGCGGTGAGGACCAGGCCCATGAGCTTTTCGAACGCGGAGACGACCGAGTCGCCGAGCCAGCGCCGGATGCGCGCGCAGCCGACCAGGACCAGCCCGGACACGGCCATGGCGCAGGCCAGCGCACCGACCCACTCGACGACGCGATCGGGCTGGCCGGACGCGAGCAGCAGCACCGTCGCCATCGCCGAAGGGCCGGCGAGCAGCGGCACGGCGAGCGGGAAGATGAGCGGTTCGCGTCCCTCGGGCACGCCGTAGGCATCGCCGCCCTGGCTGAAGATCATGCGGATCGCGACCATGAGCAGGATGACGCCGCCGGCAACCTCGAGCGAACGCTCCGAGAGGTGCATGACGCGCAGAAAACCCTCGCCGAAGAACATGAAGAGGCAGAGCACCGCGAAGGCGATGGCGACTTCGCGCAGGGCGACGACGACGCGCCGCTTCGCCGGCACGGTGCGCATCACCGGTATGAAGATCGGCAGGCTGCCGAACGGGTCGAGCACGAGCAGCAGCAGGATGAACGCCGAGAGGAAGCTATGCATCATCGCCGGTCCGGTACCTTGCTCATGTCGCCGATTCTCGACGACGCCGCAGCGTCGCGATCAGCCTGGCGTCACTTCTCGCTCATCCGCCTGCTGGCGGCCCGCTTGGCGCGGGTCGCCGCCTGCCAATAGGCGACTTCGGCCGCCTCGCGCAGCTGGATCGCCTTGGCGACCGCCCGCTTGTAGCGCTGGATCGTGTACGTGTTCTCGGTGCCGATGTAGATGCTGCGCCGGCGCGGCGGATGACCGTAGCGCGGCAACGAGACCGAGAGGCTGGACTCGCGAACCGTGGCGCCCACGCGCAGGCGCACCAGCGGACCCGAGATGCCGACCGGCAGCGTGCTGGTCTTGTTCTCGTTCGGCTCGATTTGCAGCCGCGACGGTGCAGGCAGCCTGGCGATGCGCGCGTGCAGCTCGGCAACGGCCAGGGCCAGCGACTCGCCCGCACCGCTGCCGTCCGACCCGCCGTCGGAAAAGAGGCGCGTGCCACCATAGCGAAGCTGCCAGCCGTGGGTCGAGCGATGGTCGATGCGCTGGATGCCTTGTGGCACCGTGAAACGCTTGCCGCTGAAGATGACAATCTTGCGAACGTTCATGGGGTGCAATGTTAGTGCGACCGCGCCGGGCCCGGGAGCTACGGGTTTCGAGAAGGGTCTTGCGCACAATAGCGTCCGGCCGAAACGCTTTGTCATGGCCACCCAGTCATTCTCAGGACAAGCTCTAAGCTCGCCCGTGCGGCGGGCATCACGCCCGAGATCGCCGGCTGAGGCGACAGGCACAAAAAGGGAGGAAGCCATGAAGACCTGGATCAAGCGGACGCTGATCGGCGTCGGTTCGCTCGTCGCCATCGTCGGCGTCGCCGTAGTCGTCGCTGCCGTGCTCGGCGAGCGCAAGCTGCATCGGCACATCAAGGTCGCGGTCAGTACCGTGCCGCTGCCCACCGACGCGGCGAGCATCGAACGCGGCGCCTATCTGTTTCGCTCGCGCGGCTGCGGTGAATGCCACGCTCCCGACGGAGCCGGCAGCGTCGTCATCGACGATGGCGCGATGATCGTTCGCGCGCCCAACATCACGGGCGGTGCCGGCGGCGCGACCGCCGCCTACACGCCGGTCGATTGGGTGCGCACGGTCCGCCACGGGGTCAAGCCCGATGGCCAACCGATCATGATCATGCCTAGCGAGGAATACAACCGGCTCACCGATATCGACCTCGGCGCGATCGTCGCGTACGTGCGCCAGTTGCCGCCCAGGGTAGGCGCAGGGCGCGCTCGTTCAACTGCCCTTGCCGGTGAAGGTTCTTTACGCCCTGGGCCTCGTCCCCGACGCCGCGGAGAAGATCGACCACAGCCGGCCACCGCCTCAGCCCGTACCCGAGGGTGTGTCCGCAACGTACGGTGCCTACGTCGCGAACAGCTGCATGGGTTGTCACCGCGCCGACCTCAGCGGCGGCAAGATCGCGGGCGCGCCGCCGAGCTGGCCGCCCGCGGCACGGCTCGCACCAGGTGACGGAAGCGTCATGGCTCGATACTCGAATGCAGATGCTTTCGCAGCGATGCTGAAGACCGGCAAGCGCCCCGACGGCAGCGAAGTCAGCAAGGTGATGCCCTTCGTCTCGCTGCGCGAGATGAGCGAGCTCGATGTCCGCGCGCTCCATCTGCACCTGACGACGATGAAGCGGCAGCCCTGACGAAAGACCCGAGCTCACAACGCGTGCAGTGGTCGCACTCGATTGACCCGCCGCGGGTTCCCGGACAACATCGAATCGCCTGTGCACGAGCCCGGCCCCTGCGCGGCGAACAACAAAATTCCGGAGACGACGAATGCGAACCCTGCGCGCACTGCTGCTTGTTCCCCTGGCCTGCCTGCTGCTCGGCGGCGTGCACGCCCAGGAGATGATCTCCAACGTTCCGCGCAATCAGACGCTGATCGTCGAGAACCCGGAAGGCACGATCAAGAACGCGGGCTGGTTCAACATCTGGGCGATCAACGCCGGCGGCCAGTCGACCGGCCTGCATCAGCTGGCGATGGACGCGTTCTGGTACATCGACCCGAACCGCGGCGTCGACGGCGTCTGGGACAACTCGCTGGCCTCCGACAAGCCGATCTACAACAAGGACTTCACCGAGATGACGGTGAAGCTTCGCAAGGGCATCTACTGGAGCGACGGCGTCGAGTTCAGCGCGGCCGACGTGGTCTACACGGTCGACACGCACCTCAACACCAAGGGCCTGCGCTGGAGCGCGCCGATCCAGGTCAACGTCGCCAGCATCTCGGCGCCCGACCCGTACACCGTCGCCTTCAGGCTGAAGAAGCCCAACTCGCGATTCCACGCGCTCTTCACGGTGCGCTGGAACGCGATGTGGATGATGCCCAAGCATGTTTTCGAGAAGGCCGGCGACCCGCTGAAGTTCGCCTTCAACCCGCCGATCTCGCTCGGGCCGTATGTGTTGAACAGTTTCGACCCGAACGGCAAATGGTTCGTCTGGCAGCGCCGTGAAGACTGGCAACGGACGACGCTGGCGCGCTTCGGCCAGCCCGGGCCGAAGTACGTCGCCTACGTCGACGCCGGCCCGCCCGACAAGCGCGTCATCGCGCAGATGAACCACCAACTCGACATCATCCACGACACTTCGCCCGAAGGCATGTTCACGCTGGCCAAGCAGTCGAAGACCTCGCACGGCTGGTTCACCGGCTTTCCCTACGCGCACCCCGATCCGACCCTGGCCGCGGTCATCTTCAACACCCAGAACGAGCTGCTCAAGAACCGCGACGTGCGCTGGGCGCTGGCCCTGCTGATCGACATCAAGGCGGTGTCGATGGCCTCGTACCGCGGCGCGGCGACGATCTCGGCGATCGGCGTGCCGACCACCGGCACGCATGCCGAGTACTACCACGTGCCGATGGAAGCGTGGCTGAAGGACTTCGAGGTCGACACCGGCAAGCGCAAGATCAAGCCCTACGACGCGACCATCGGCACGCAGATCGCCGACTCGCTGCGCCCGAGCATGGGCGACCAGATCACGAGCAAGCCCGACGAGATCGCCAAGGCATTCGGAATGGGCTGGTGGAAGCCCGATCCGCAGGCAGCGACGGAGCTGCTGCAGAAGGCCGGCTTCAGCAAACGCGGCGACCAGTGGCTCACGCCCGACGGCAAGCCGTTTGCGATCAAGATCACGGTCGAGGGCGAATCGCGTCCGGTGATGACGCGCGCCGGCTCGATGGTGGCGCAGCAGTGGCGCCAGTTCGGCATCGACGCGGGCACGGTCGTCGCGCAAGGCACGCTGGCTGATCGGCGCGCCGCCGGCGACTTCGACGCGATGATCAGCTGGAGCGTCGAGACCTGGGGCGGCCACCCCGACCTCTCCTACTTCCTCGACAGCTGGCATTCGCAGTTCGTCGCGCCGCCCGGCCAACCGCAACCGCCACGCAACTGGCAGCGCTGGGCCAACCCCGAACTCGACAAGATCATCGAACAGATTCGCACGGTCGGCTTCGACGATCCCAAGGGCGTCGAGCTCGGCCGCGAATACGTCAAGCTCGCGGTGCGCGAGATGCCGAGCATCCCGCTGATGTCGTACAACGTCTTCACGGTGATGGACGACACCTACTGGACCGGCTACCCGAATGCCGCGACCGCGCCCTACACCGACCCGGTGCCGAACTGGGGCAACACCAAGTACATGATGGTCAAGCTGAAGCAGAAGCAATAGGCCTTCGCGGATGACCGGCTATGCGCGCTATGTGCTGCGCCGCCTCGGCCAGTTCGTGCTAGTGGTGTTCATCGGCATCAACATCGCCTATGTCATCACGCATGCGACGCCGATCAACCCGGTAGAGCAGACGATCTCGGCGTCGACCGCCTTCGGCAGCACCAGCCCCGAAGCGATCGGCCTGATGCGCCAGTCGCTGCGCGAGCTGTACGGCCTCGAGGGCAGCGCCTGGCAGCAGTACCTGGCGTTTTGGAAGCGCGTCGCGGCGCTCGACTTCGGGCCGTCGCTGTCGGCCTTTCCGACGCCGGTGAGCGAGCTGATCGGCCGCGCCCTGCCGTGGACCGCCGGGCTGCTGCTCGTCTCGACCACGCTCACCTGGCTGCTCGGCAACCTGCTCGGCGGACTGGCCGGCTACCTGCGCGACAGCCGCAGCTTGCGCATCACCGGCGTGCTGGTGATGGGATTTCATCCGATCCCGTACTACATCGTCGCCTTCGTGCTGCTCATCGTCTTCGGCTACGTCTGGCCGGTGCTGCCGATCACCGGGGGCGCGCAGATGAACATGACGCGCGGCTTCAACCTCGACTTCGTGCTGAGCGTGCTGAAGCACTCGGTGCTGCCGGTGCTCTCGCTCGTCATGGTCGGGCTGGGCGGCTGGTTCATGGGCATGCGCTCGCTGGTCTCGAACATCGTCAACGAGGACTACGTGATCTATGCCGAGCTGGGCGGCGTGGCGCGTGGCCGCATCCTGCGCTCCTACGTCATGCGCAACGCGCTGGTGCCGCAGGTGACCGGCCTGGCGATGTCGCTGGGCGGCATCTTCAACGGCGCCATCATCACCGAGCAGGTGTTCGGCTACCCCGGCATCGGCTCGCTGCTCGTCGACGCCGTGCACGCCGGCGACTACAGCCTGGTGCTCGGCCTGACCTCGGTCTCGATCGTCGCCGTCTCGGCGGCGGTGCTCCTGCTCGACATGCTCTACCCCTTCCTCGATCCACGCGTCAAGGTCGGCTGACCATGTGGACCATCTTTCGTGACCTGCTCCGCCACAACCGCGGCTTCGCCGTCGGCGTCTTTCTCCTGTCGTTCGTCGCCGCCTTCGCGCTGCTGTCTTTCGTCTCACCGTATTCGCCGCTCGACAGCTACGTCGTGCCGCCGGACGTGCCGCCCGGCTGGCCACACGTGCTCGGCACGACCTCGCGCGGCCAGGACGTGTTCTGGCTGCTCACCTTCGCGATCCGCAACACCCTGCTCTTCGGCGTTCTCGTCGCCGTGATCAGCCGCGTGCTGTCGCTGCTGATCGGCCTGGTCTCGGGCTACGCCGGTGGCTGGGTCGATCGTGTGCTGATGTCGGTGAACGACACCTTCATCGTCATTCCGCTCTTCCCCATCCTTGTCCTCTTCTACTTCGTCATGAAGGACAGGATGTCGTGGGCCTCGCTGGCGGTCGTCATGGCCTGCCTGGGTTGGGCCTACGACGCGCGGCTGATCCGCTCGGTGGCGATGAGCCTGCGCACCCGCGAGTTCACCGAGACCGGCATTTTCTCGGGCATGAGCATGGGCCGGATCCTGGTCCAGGAGCATCTGCCCTACGTGCTGCCGATCGTCTTCTCGACGACGATGAACAACCTCAACTGGTCGATCGGCCTCGAGGTCACGCTCTCGGTGCTGGGCTTCACCGACATCAACACGCCGACCATCGGCACCATGATCTACTGGGCCAACCAGCACACGGCTTTGGTGGCCGGCATCTGGTGGTGGATCGCCTTTCCGGTCGCGCTGGTCGTCATCACTTTCATCGGTCTGTTCCTGCTTGCCGTCTCGATGAACGAATTCATCGATCCCCGCAGCCGGCTCGGGCGCGGCAAGTCATGACGGTGGCCTCGGCTCGAGCCGCAGTGGTCGAGGTCAAGGACCTGCGCGCCTACTACCGGACTCGTCAGTTCGGCGTGCAGCGCGAGGTGCGTGCCGTCGACGGGGTCAGCCTCGCCGTGCGGGCCGACGAGATCTACGGACTGGCGGGCGAATCGAGCTGCGGCAAGAGCACCTTGATCAAGACCATTGCCGGCGCGATCCGGCCACCACTGCAGGTCGTCGGCGGCAGCGTCGCGTTCGACTTCGGCGGCGGGCTTATCGACCTCTACGGCGCCGATGCGAGCGCCCTGGCCGCGATCCGATGGAAGCACCTGTCGTACGTGATGCAGGGCTCGATGAGCGTGCTCAACCCGGTGCGCCGGGTTCGTCATTCATTCGTCGACTTCGCGTTTCGCCATGTCGGCAAGCCCGTGCCCGAGTTCCTCGAGATCGTCCACGCCCACCTGCTGCGCCTGCATCTGCGTCCGGAGATCCTGGAAGCCTATCCGCACCAGCTCTCGGGCGGCATGCGCCAGCGCGTCGCGATCGCGCTCGCTACCGTGTGCCGGCCGGAGCTGATCATCGCCGACGAGCCGACTACGGCGCTCGACGTGATCGTGCAAAAGAGCGTGCTCGACATGATCCGCGAGGTGCAGCGCGAGCTGAAGTCGTCGCTGATCTTCGTCACGCACGACATGGCGGTGCACGCCAATCTCTGCCATCGGCTCGGCGTGATGTACGCCGGTCGGCTGATCGAGGAAGGCCGCACCACCGACATCTTCGGCGCGCCGCGCCATCCCTACACGACGCACCTGATCGCCAGCCTGCCCCGGCTCGGCCGCACCGCCGCGACGGCGGCGCTCGAAGGCTCGCCGCCGAACCTCGCCGATCCGCCGACCGGCTGTCGCTTCCATCCGCGCTGCCCGCTCGCCATGGACGTCTGCCGTCGCGAGACGCCGCCACTCGCCAACGTCGCGCCCGGCCATCGCGTCGCCTGCTTCGCCGTGACCCCGGCCACATCGCCATGAGCGCGCCACTGCTCGAGGTGCGCCACGCCGTCCGCGTCTACCGGCTGGGCGGATTGTTCGGGCGCGGCGCGCGCGCGGTCGACGACGTCAGCTTCGAGGTCGGCGCGAGCGGGCCGGAGATCCTCGCCGTCATCGGCGAATCGGGCAGCGGCAAGACGACGCTGGCGCGGATGATCCTGAACACGGTGCGGCCGAGCTCGGGCTCCGTCCTCTTCCGGGGCGTCGACCTCGCCGGCATGCGCGGCCGCCGCCAGCGCCTTGACTTCATGCGACAGGCGCAGCCGATCTTCCAGAACCCGTTCGAGGCCTTCAACCCGATGAAGCAGCTCGACCGCTATCTGTTCATGACGGCGCGGCAGTTCGCCGGCGCGCGAACGGCCGAAGCGGGCGAGCAGCACTCCGACACCGCCTTGCGCAAGGTCGGCCTGACGCTCGCCGAGGTGCGCGGCCGCTTCCCGCACGAGCTGTCGGGCGGCCAGCTGCAGCGGGTGGCGATCGCGCGCGCGCTGGTCGCGTCGCCATCGCTGCTGGTCGCTGACGAGCCGGTGTCGATGGTCGACGCCTCGCTGCGCACCGCCATCGTCAATCTGTTCAGGAAGCTACGCGACGAGCTCGGCGTGTCGATCGTCTACATCACGCACGACCTCGCCACCGCCTACAGCATCAGCGATCGCGTCGTCATCATGCGGCAGGGCAAGGTCGTCGAGTCGGGCGACGCCCGCGGCACCCTCGACAACCCGCAGCACCCGTACTCCATCGAGCTCAGGAACGCCGTGCTTTCGCCCGACGTCGCCGTCGCCGGCCTCGCGGCGGGCACGTGACACCAGCCAACCCCTTCCGAGTGAACACATCATGCGCAAGGTATCGGTAGCGCTCAGGCACGACGCGTCAATCGGCGAAACCGATCCGCGCCTGTTCGGCGCCTTCGTCGAGCATCTCGGCCGCTGCGTCTACGGCGGCATCTACGAGCCGGGACATCCAACCGCCGACAAGCACGGCTTTCGCGGCGACGTGCTGGCGCTGGTGAAGGAGCTGGCGCCGACCATCATGCGCTACCCCGGCGGCAACTTCGTCTCGGGCTACGACTGGGAAGACGGCGTCGGCCCGGTCGAGAAGCGCCCGCGCCGGCTCGACCTGGCCTGGATGTCGACCGAGAGCAACGCCTTCGGCAGCAACGAGTTCATCGACTGGTGCCGGCTGGCAAACATCGAGCCGATGCTCGCCGTCAATCTCGGCACGCGCGGCGGCGATGCGGCGCGCAACCTCCTCGAATACTGCAACCATCCCGGCGGCACGGCGCTGTCGGACCTTCGCGCGAAACACGGCTGGAAGCAGCCGCACGGCGTCAAGTTCTGGTGCCTGGGCAACGAGATGGACGGTCCCTGGCAGATGGAGTCGAAGACTGCCACCGAATACGGCCGCATCGCCACCGAGGCGGCGAAGATGATGAAGTGGATCGACCCCGGCATCGAGCTGGCGGCCTGCGGCTCTTCGGGTCGCAACATGCCAACCTTCGGTGCCTGGGAGGACACCGTGTTGCAGCACACCTTCGACCACGTCGAATACATCTCGCTGCATACCTACATCAACAACTACGCGGCCGACACGTCGGCCTTTCTGGCCAGCCCCGACCTGATGGACGGCTTCATCGAAGAGGTCGTCGCCATCGCCGATTCGGTGTCGGCGCGCAAGCACTCGAACAAGAAGATCATGCTCAGCTTCGACGAGTGGAACGTCTGGTACCGCACCCGGAGGCAGCAGGACGGCGGTCGCGTCAAGCCCGGCTGGCCCGAGGCGCCGCCCATCCTGGAGGAGATCTACTCGATGGAGGACGCACTCGCCTTCGGCGGCGCCTGCATCTCGCTGCTCAACCATGCCGACCGCGTCAAGGTGGCCTGCCTGGCGCAGCTCGTCAACGTCATCGCGCCGATCATGACCGAGACCGGCGGGCCGGCCTGGCGCCAGACCATCTTTCATCCGTTCGCACAGATGAGCCGGTTCGGCCGCGGCCGGGTGCTGCGCGCCGAGATCGATTCGCCCACCTACGCCGCCCGCTACTTCGACCCTCGCGGCGCGACGCCGGTCTACTTTCCGCTGCCTTCGGTGCCCTTTCTCAAGCTCGCCGCTGTCGAGGATCCTCAGAGCGGCGTGCTCTCGTTGTTCGCGCTCAACCGCAACCTCGAGGAGTCGATGAGCCTCGACGTCGCCCTGCCCGGCTTCGGCCAGCCTGTGCTCGACAGCGCGTTGCAGCTGCGGCACAAGAATCTGAAGGCGACCAACACGCGCGACAAGCCGAACCGGGTCGCGCCGACGGCCTTGAAGGAGGTCAGGCTCGGCAGCGACCGCATGCAGGCGAGCCTGGCGCCGGCATCGTGGAACGTGATCCGGCTCACACGGTCGCGTTGAGCGACCGCCAGGGTCGTCGCGAGGCGACGAAGGCCTGGACGACCAGAATGAGACCGGCCGCGGCCAGAAAGAGGGCCGCATAGGACAGTGCATGCTCGAATTCCGACGAGCTCAGCGTGCCGCTCAGCTGGCTGACGACGATCGCATCGGCGGGCAGCGCCGTCGCGGCAAGCAAGGCGGCCAGCGCCAGCGTCCGCGGGCTGCCTTGCCCCGCTCGCGGCCAGCATTCAACGCAGTGAGGCGCCATGCTGCCGCTACAGGTCGGCGGCGTAACGCGCGAGCATGGCTTCGTGCGTCTCGGCCGGCACATCGATGCCGGTCTGGCTGTTGATCATCTGCCCCATCGTCGGCAGGACCGAGCGGCTGACCTGCAACGACGGCTCCCAGAGACTCGAGCGCATCAGCGCCTTGGCGCAGCGCAGGTAGGCTTCCTCGACCGCGATCTCGATGACCAGCTTCGGTTGCCGCTTCTCGCCGGCGATCGCCTCGATGTGATGCGCGAAGCTCGAGAGCCGCGCCGCGCCGTTGACGCGCAAGGTCTCGTCGATGCCCGGGATCATGAAGAACAGGCCGACCTTGCCGGTGGCGACGATGTTCTCCATCGAGTCGAGCCGGTTGTTGCCGGGTGCGTCGGGGATGAGCAGCGTGCGCGCATCGACGACGCGGACGAAACCGGGCCCGCCGCCGCGCGGCGAGGCGTCCATCGCGCCGGCGGCGTTGCTGCTTGCGACGACGACGAAGGGCGAAAGCTCGATGAAGCGCCGGCAGTGCACGTCGAGCGCGGTGAGCTGCTTTTTGACCGCGCGCTCCCTGGGCTCGGCATAGAGGGCGCGCAATCGTTCGATGCTGTCGATGTGCATGGCGGTCACCGCGAAGCCAGCGCCGCCCTGGACGAAGGCGACACGTCATGCGCCTGCCGGATCATGTGAGCGGCGCGACCGGGAACACGAATGATCGGCCATTGGTCGCGCAGCTTGACGACGACGCCGAAGGTGCGGAAAAAGGGTTTCTCGCTGACCGACTCCACCGCGCTCCATGGAATGAACAAGGGCGGACTCCTGAAGCGGAACGGAAACAGCACCGAGATGTGCAAGCCGTGCCGGTTCACGACCATGAAGAGGCAGCCCTTGTAGTTGACCGGCAGGCGCGCCTTGCCCATCGACGCCGAGATGAAGCGAAAGCGCTCGCCGACGACCGGGTACTTGGCGCGGTAAGGACCGGCCAGCGTCGACCAGCCGCCGACCCGCGCCAGCAAGGCGCAGATGCCCAGCCAGAGCAGAGCGACCACCAGCAGCACGACCCACGCGGGATCGAGGAAGGCCAGCGTGTAGGAGCCGCTCATGTCGACGACCGCGTGCGCGCCTAGAGCTTGGGCGCCGCGTCCCAGTGCTCGGCGATCTTCCCCGACTCGAGGCGGAACATGTCGAACCACGTCGTCGTGTATTTCTTGACGGGGTCCTTCGGGTCGACCCCTTCGCGGACGAAGCTCAGCACGACCAGATCGCCATCGGCGACGATGGCGACCAGCGGCGCCTTCACCTTCGCCTCGATCGGCTGCGGCTTGACGCGCCGGGAGAAGAATTCGACGAAGGGCGCCCTGCCGGTGGCGACGTTCGGGTTGTGCTGGATGTAGCTCTCGGCCAAGTACTTGTCGGCCAGCTCCATGTGCCCGCCCTCGAAGACCTCGCGCCAGAAGTCGTAGACGAAGCGCTTGTTGGCGGCGATGCGCGGGTCCGGGCTGGCGAGCAGCAGCTCTTGGTTCGGCTGGGCGACGACGGCGACCTGGGCACGCGCGGTGCCGGGCCCGAACAGGGCGAGCACGATGGCCGCCCCGGCGGCGAGCGAGCTCAATCGATGGGCAGCGGGTGCGTTCATGGTCGAGGTCTCCGAGGATCTGACGAGGAAGCCTGATTCTCGGCCCAGGACACGCTCGGCCGCCAGCGCCGCTAGTAGGCCGTCGGTACGCGCCCGTCGACGTCGTCGTCACCGGCCGGCGGCACCGTCACTATGGCGTGCACGACGCGCTGCGGGAACGGAATCTCGATGCCCTCGGCCTTCAGCACGTCGAGCACGACGAGGTTGACATCGGAGCGGATGTTGCCCTGGCCGTTCTCGGAATCGCGGATCCAGAAGTTGATGTTGAGGTCCATGCCGTCGGCCGAGAAGGCGGCGAGCTGCACACTCGGCGCGGGATCGGCGACGACGCGCGGCACCGCCGCGATCGCCGCCTCCAGCCTGGGCTGCAGGGCGCGCACGTCGCTGCCGTAGGCCACCTGCACCGCCGTCTGCACGAGCACGCGCGGATCGGCGAGCGACGCGTTCTCGACCCGCGTCGTGATCAGGGTTTCGTTCGGGATGATCGCCTCGCGCCCGCCCAGCGAGCGGACCACCGTGTAGCGGGTGCGGATGTCGGTGACGCGGCCCTCGAAGTTGTCGACCTTGACCATGTCGCCGATGCGTATGCTGCGCTCGGCGAGGATGACGAAGCCGCTGATGTAGTTGGCCGCGATCTTCTGCAGGCCGAAGCCGAGGCCGACGCCGACCGCGCCGCCCAGCACCGAAAGCGCCGTCAGGTCGATGCCCACCGCCGAGAGCGCGAACATCAGGCCGACGAAGAGCAGCACGGCGCGCACCAGAGTCGCCGCGATCTTGCGCAGCGAGAGGTCCTGGCCGCTGGCGTTGAGGAGGAGCTTTCTTTCCAGCGCCGCCGAGATCCAGAGCGCGAGCACGAGGACGACACCGGCGCTGATCGTGCCCTCGACGACGTTGCGCAAGGTCATCTGCGCCGTGCCGATCTTCCAGTGCACGTCGTCCATGGCGTCGAGCACCAGCGGCAGCACGCCGGTGACCCAGAGCACGACGGCGATCCAGGCCAGCCATGAAATGCTGCGCTCGACCGTGCGCACCCACGGCACGCCCGGGAAGGTGCGGGACAGCACGCGCACGATGAAGCGGATGACGACGAGCGAGACGAGGATCGGGATGGCGACGCGGAACACCGCCGGCTTGATCGTCGCCTCCAGGCCGACGCGGGCAGCGAAGGCGAAGGCCAGCGCGAGCACCGGAAACAGCACGCCGTCGACGACCCGCTCGCCGAACAGGATCGATCCGGTCGGTGGTGTGCGGCCGCGCATCAGTCGCGCCACGCCCCAGGCGGCGAGCAGGCAGACCGCCAGCACCGCCAGCTCGGCGGCGGCGCCGGGCCGCGTCAGCGAGAGCGCGAGATCGTCGAGCTCCTTGACGTCGAAGGTCCGCACCATCAGCAGCCGTCCTCGCGGACCCGGGCGTTCACGACGCCGCTCACACGCCGGCGAGCACGCGCAGGTGCGCGGCGACGCTGCGCGCGAGCGCGCCGAGGTGGTAGCCGCCTTCGAGGCAGGAGACGATGCGGCCCTGCGCGTGCTTGTCGGCGACGGCCTTGATGCGCGCGGTGATCCAGGTGTAGTCGGCCTCGACCAGGCCGAGCTGGCCGAGATCGTCTTCACGGTGTGCGTCGAAGCCGGCCGAGACGAAGATCATCTGCGGCGCGAACGTGTCGAGCCGCTCCATCCAGTTCTCCTCGATCAGGGCGCGCACCTGCGGACCGCGCGCATAGGGCGGCACCGGCACGTTGACCATGTTCGTGCCCATCGGCACGGCGCCGCTGTAGGGATAGAGCGGGTGCTGGAAGATGCTCGCCATGAGCACGCGCTCGTCGCCGGCGATGATGTCTTCGGTGCCGTTGCCGTGGTGCACGTCGAAGTCGATGATGGCGACACGCTCAAGGCCGCGCACGTCGAGCGCGTGCCGTGCCGCGACAGCGACGTTGTTGAAGAAGCAGAAGCCCATCGCCTGGTCGCGGGTCGCGTGATGGCCGGGCGGCCGCACCGAGCAGAAGGCGTTCTCGACCGCGCCGTCGATGACCGCGTCGGTGGCCGCGACGGCGGCGCCGGCGGCGCGCACTGCCGCCGCCCAGGTGCCCGGCGAGGCCACCGTGTCGGGGTCGATGGCACGCGGCCGGCCCTCCGCGGCGATGCCCTGCAGCAGGTCGCGCAGCTCGCCGACGTAGCGGCTCTCGTGGGCGCGGCCGAGATCGTCCATGGCGACGACGGGTGCCTCGCGGCGCTCGAGCGCGTCGGCCAGCCCGGAGGCGATCAGGTAGTCGTCGATCGCATCGAGCCGTTGCGGGCACTCGGGATGTCCGGCGCCCATGTCGTGACCGCGGCAGTCGGGGTGGCTGTAGAAGGCCGTGGTCATGAAAGCGGGGACAGGCGTCCGCTTTGCCGCGAACGGGGAGAGCGTGGGGGAGTCATTTTCTAGTAACGTGCCCGCATGAGCCCGTCCCTGCGAGACCAGTTGGCCGATCTCATCGGCCAGATCAGCACCATTATCGTCGGCAAGCGTGCCCAGATCGAGGACTGCGTCGCCTGCCTGCTCGCCGGTGGACACCTGCTCATCGAGGACGTTCCGGGTGTCGGCAAGACGACCCTCGCGCACGCCATCTCGGTCTCGCTCGGCTTGCGTTTTTCGCGCACCCAGTTCACCGCCGACCTGATGCCCTCGGACCTGATCGGCGTCAGCGTTTACGAGCGCAGCAAGGAAGCGTTCGTTTTTCACGCCGGGCCGGTGTTCGCGCACGTGCTCCTGGCCGACGAGATCAACCGCGCCGGGCCGAAGACGCAAAGCGCATTGCTCGAAGCGATGGAAGAGCACCAGGTGACGGTCGAGGGCGAGACGCGCGCCCTGCCCGCGCCATTCTTCGTCATCGCCACGCAGAACCCGACCGACCAGATCGGTACGTACCCGCTGCCGGAGTCGCAGCTCGACCGCTTTCTGATGTGCATCACGCTCGGCTATCCCGATCGCAAGAGCGAGCGCGAGCTGCTCGCCGGCGCCGACCGGCGCGAGGCGATCTCGAAGCTGCGTCCGGTGATGAGCCCGGTGCAGCTGCTCGAAGCGCAGCGCGCCGTGCAAGCCGTGCATGCGTCGGAGGCGCTGCTCGACTACCTGCAGGCGCTGATCCAGGCGACGCGCTCGGGCGCCTGGTTCGTCGAGGGCCTGTCGCCGCGCGCCGGCATCGCCGTGCTGCGCGCGGCACGGGCGCGCGCCCTGCTCGGCGGCCGCGACTACGTGGCGCCCGACGACGTGCAATACGTGCTGCCGCAAACGATCGCGCACCGCATCGTGCCCGTGCCCGGCGCGGGGCGAGGACGCCGGGAACAGGTGCGGGCCATGGTCGAGGCGGTGCCCTTGCCGTGACCAGCGTTGCAGCGAGCCTGAATCCGGCCGCGTTCGCGCGGGCGCGCTTTCGCGTCTGGTGGCAGTCGCGCCTGCCGCGCACCGACACGCAGACGCTGACCCAGGGCAACGTCTACATCCTGCCGACGCGCGCCGGCTGGATGTTCGCGCTGACGCTGATCGTGCTGCTGCTCGCCTCGATCAACTACCAGCTCAACCTCGGCTACGTGCTGACCTTTCTGCTTGCCGGCAGCGGCGTCGTCTCGATGCACCTGACGCACGGCACGCTGCGAGGCCTGACCTTGCATCTCAGACCGGTCGAGGCCGCCTTCGCCGGCGAGCCGGCCGGGCTCGACATCGTCATGACGAGCCCGGGCACGGCGCGCTTCGGCATCGGCCTGCGCCTGCTCGATGCAACCGACGCGACGCGCGTCTGGACCGATGTGCCGGCGGGCGGCCAGGCGGCGGCGCACATGAGCTTCGTGCCGCCGGCACGCGGCCTGCACGAGGTGCCGACGCTGAGCGCCGAGACGCGCTTTCCGCTCGGCCTGTTTCGCGCCTGGACGGTATGGCGGCCGGCGGCGCGGCTGCTCGTCTACCCGCGGCCCGAAAGCCATGCGCCGGCGCTGCCGGCGGCGCGGCCGATCGCCGGTGGACCGACCCGCTCCCGCAAC